>CAMNSB010000031.1 GCA_946554325.1 uncultured Mycoplasmatota bacterium | reverse complement strand
AATTTTGAGTCACTTTTCTTTATTTTTTTGTTTCACATCATTTACAAACGTACAAAAATGAAAAAAAAGAGCATTTTTCAGCCCTCCTATTTCTGCAACATATTTAATAAATTAATCTTAAACATATCTTTTTCAGGATTGGTTTTAGAAATCATGACACCTTTATAAGTAGATAACTCTGCACGATGTCCTTCATCTAAAATTCCTTCTGGTGTAATATTCGTAAGTAAAATGATTTTCTTTTCAGTATACACAGTGTAATGAACACGAATCTCTCCATGAACTTTTGCAAATAAATCATCAGTAGGTAATTTTAACTCATAAGAGATTGTTTTATCTTTTTCATTTCGTGATACTTCCTCACCTAAGAAATTACCTTTACGTAATTCAGGATAATAATTAAAAGTTAATTTCTTAAAAGCAAGCATATTATACTTTCTTACTGATCTTTCTTTTTTTCGAAAGTCATTTTCATCTAAATACTCGAATATAAACCCTTCCATATATTCAACCCCCTGACCTGTCTATTGAAGACCCCTGTATCTTCAAAGTACACATATTATAACACATTTGTTTTATTTTGTCAATTTTTATTTCGTTTTAACAAAGGAATCTGTTTCTTGTTGTCCTTCGTTTGCCATAGCATTTACCATCTCTTCTGCAACTTTTTCAATATCTACTTCACTTTCTGTCATAGTAGAAGAAGTATCTTTATTTGTAGAATCATAATTGGTACTATCTTGACTATTTCCAACAATTACTACATCAGCACCTTCCACTTGGCTAATATCTACTTCACCTTCTACAATATTGTAACTACCTTGTTCTACATAATTATCATCACTATCTAGAGCACCTGGATCTGGTAATTCTCCACTACTACTATCTGTACCATCAGTAGTAACATCTTCTACAGAATCTACAAGGTTTCCATTTTGATCTTTATTTTCATCACCAAATGTTACACCATTTCCTAATACATCTGGATTAATAGGACCTTGACCATTATTTGCATTATCAATGTTTTCTTGGAAATCTTGATTACTACTAGCTATTTCGTTATCTAAAGTATTCTTTTTCGCATCTTCCATTTGTTGGTCCTTTTTTAATTTTGCCTTAGCAAGTTTTTCTGCCTTCTTACGTTTCTTTTCTGCTTCTTTTTCTGCCTTTTGAGTCTTTTTTGCTTTCTCTTTTTCTTTTGTATTATTCTCTTCATTTATAAATGAAGTAGGCTCTTCTGGCTGATAAGAATCCTTATAAGAACTATCCCCTGTACTAACAGGTGTACTTTCTACAATTGTTTCACTCTCATGTTTACTCTTTTGTTGTTCAGCAACTTTTTTCTTTTTCTGCTTTTCCTTCTTTTTCGTATCTTTCTTATCCTTACTGTCTTTCTTTTTACTTTGTTTTGCCAAAATATCTTGAATAGACTCTTCATTACGATCTGTAAATTCTTTTACAACCCCAACTTTACTCATACGAGAACAAGTATAATTGGTATCACTATTCATTTTCCAGAAAGTAAATGGAATAGCAGAAAGTGTAAAGGCAAATATTCCTCCTGTAATATTAGGATGTTTTTTATAAAACTTACGAACTGCATTTTTTAAAAAACCTGTTTTACTTTTCTTCTCTAGCTTATAATTATCACCGTTAAGCTTCTCTTTTATAACCTTAGCACCTAATACAATTCGATGAATAGTACGGCTTACTCTAGATAAAACCTTAGAAATACGTCCCATAAAACTTTGTGACTCCATATCATTATCTATCTTTTCTTCATATAGTGGTACTAAAGAAGTAGATTCCTTAGGAGCATGATAAACACCCTTTAGATATTTTTTAAAATCTTCTTCAAATTCTTCTCCACTAACGGAAGTAACAGCACCAGAATGAATGGCATCTAATAATGACATATCTTTTCCTGTAAATTCATAAACTGCATCACTTAATTCATCCACATAAGTATAGGTACCATCAGATACGAAAATATTTTTAAAAGTACCATCTTCATAGAAAATACAAGCTTGTGCGATCATACCACGATCTGGATTATCTAAATTGTTTTCAGTTGGTTCCATTTGTCCTTTTCCATCAAAGTGATACATGACAATTTGACGAATTTTTTTACTACCTGTTTCTTCTAGGACTGCTAAATGTTGGAATTCATTTGAAAATTCATCCATATGCTCATCAAGAAATCTCTCAAGTTCAATACCAGATGCAGAAATTACTCCTTCTAAAATAGCTTCTTTTACTGACATATGTTTTTCTTCCAAAAATTTAGAAACGATATCTTTTGCTTCCTCTGATATATGCCCATTTTCATCTAAAAGATCCATTACTTCACTGAACTCATCTTCATAAATCAATTCTACACAAGGATATGTAGTACCATCATCCATTACATTCTCAATGAAAACAACATTCGTAATTTTCATATCTTCTGCTTGTTCTGCCTCTAATTCTAACTCTTCTTGTTCTACATTTAGTTCTTCTTGTTCTTCATTGATATCGAATTGCTCTTCGATTTCAGGCCAAACTTCTGCAAACTGTTCTAACTCTCTTTTAGCAAAAGAACCATCACTTGAAATAAGTCCCTTTTCTACCGCTTCATCAAAATCTAAATGATGAGACTCTAAGAAATCTCTCACTGCTTTTGCTACCTCTTTAGTATAATCTTCTTCATTTTTACCATATAACAGATGAGTATCATGATAATCTTCCTCATCATATACCTGTACCATCACTGGTTCAACTTCAATATCATTACTCAAAACTGGATTTGTAAATACAATTCTTTCAATTAATTTTTTTTCTTTCATAACCAAACCTCCTAATTATTTATCCTTGTTTTTTATTTCCTGTATATTGATACCCTTTATTTAAGAGTGCAGTATCATTATAACCACTCCATTTTGTATCAGTATTTCCTTTATCTAATACACTTCTAGTCTTTGTACTTTGGTAACATACTGTTCCATACAATGCTTCTTTTCGAAGTGCTTTCTCATAAGTGGTAATGTTTCCATAAATTGGTATTGTCTTTTTAGTAGAACCTACACAATTTACTTTAATAATCTTATTATTTAGTGTTGTCACATTTTGAGAACCAGTTGCACTACCTACTACTCCAATCTCTCCTGTATAACGATAAACATCATATACTCTTCTTGGTGCTACAGTACAAGTAGAGCTACATCCACTAAAATCTGCTTCTACAAACTTATAACGTGTTGTTAAGGTATCATTGGGAACCTCACTAAATGACTTTCTTCCCTCATACTTCCAACCATTAACAGAAGATCTGGTAGCAGGTGTAACATAATTAATAGTAGTATAAGGTGCTGTTAACACATAAAGCTGATTATTGTAGGAAATATAATCATAATTCGCACATACCTGTTGTGAATAATCCCCTGCCTGTTTAAACTCTACTCTCCCTACTACATATTCTTTATCATAAGTTCCAATCTGTTCTTTTCTTTTATATATCTGCAACTTTTTCATACAACTTGGATTAGAATCATTACAACCATATGCCACTGTATTACAACTTGTACGACTCCAAGCAGACCATTTTGACCAATCAGAGTATTTTGCTCCTGTTGTCTTCTGGTATTCATAAAGATAACCTGGTGTATGAACTGGAACAGATACCTCTGGCTCTTCTACTGGAACATCCGAAATATTAGAATCATCACTGGAAATATCCTCCCCTTGAGAAGAAGAATAATTCTTACCAAAATCAACTTCCTCAACTGGATTCGATTCTTCCTCTAAAATCTCTGTATCTTTCTTAGGACAGATATCTCCATCACAATAAGAATAATCTCCCATATGAACTAAAATATAATCTTCTTCCTTCTTACATTTTAGATTTATTTTCATTAAATATTCTTGATCTAACTTAGTAACTTTAACATAAGATTTATGAACATCACAT
Source organism: uncultured Mycoplasmatota bacterium (assembly GCA_946554325.1). Taxonomy (GTDB): domain Bacteria; phylum Bacillota_I; class Bacilli_A; order RF39; family UBA660; genus MGBC119817. The sequence continues at coordinate 12,840 of CAMNSB010000031.1, read as the reverse complement.
TTATTATTCTGATGATCTACAAGTGGAACAATTAATTTCTTTTGTATCATAGATGAAAGACTCATCTTATCAGAACTACCAACAGTTTGTGGAAGTCTATCTTTTTGATAATAATCCACTGCTACCTTCTGCATCTTCTCTAAGTTTTCAGCAAAAACTTCATCATGACTTGCTGGAGATAAATCCGTATCATTTTTATTTTCTAACTTTTGTGTAGTAGCCTTTGGAATTAACCATATGAGTAAAAATACAAAAATAAGTACAAAAATTAATTTTAACAAAAAACTACGTAATGGAAATCCCTTTGCTTCATACTCTTCTGTATACATAAATATCCCCTTTCTTCTAAATTGTTCTATATAATACCACAAATGTTTGATTTTGTCAACGTTTATTTAAGTTTTACAATGGTACACCCTGGATTAAAGTTATCAATTTTAAAATTTTCTACTTCTCTATGATGGACTAAAACTTCTTGCGTTTTTCTTCTAAGGATACCACTACCTATCCCATGAATAAGAATAAACTCTTTATTTTTCATCTTTTTCTGATCAGAAATAAACTCTAAAATCATAATTTCTGCATATTTTTGATCCATTCCATGTAAATCTAAACTAGGCAAATGACTATATAATCTCATTATTTTTTCCTTCTTTTAGCACTTCTTCTAGTGTAGGAATGGAAAATCTTCCACCAATTCTAGTAACAGAAATAGCCCCTGTCACATTAGCTAGAAAAACTGCTTCTTCCAAATCATATTTTTGTCCTAAAAAATAAGCTAAAGCACCATGAAAAATATCTCCTGCTCCTGTAGAATCAAGAGCAACCACAGAAATACTAGGAATAATCTTATAAGAATCGCTCTTAATAAAAGTACCTTTAGATTCTAAGGTAATAATTACCGTATTTTGAAAATAATCCTCTAACTGCCTATGAATTTCTGCCAAAAAAGAAATATCATAATGATCAATCTTTTGATGCGTAAAACTTTCTGCAAAATCCTTAGAGCAAGCCAAAACCTGGACTCTTTTTCCAAGCATCATGGTAGACTCTTTCAATGTTCCAGCATCCAAAATACTAAGTACCCCACTATTTCTATTTAAGACTTTTAAGGAAGCATCAAACTCTTCTCCATCTAGTAATAAAACATCTCCCTCCAGTAATATTTCACTCTGTACTAAATTACTTTTATCAGGGTCTTTTGCCGTAATAATGGTTCTAGAACCATTAGATTTATTAGCAATAATATAACTACTAGAAGTTCTATAATCATCTCTTTGTTCTAAATAAGTAGTATCCACACCAATCTGTAAAAATTCATCCCGAATACATCTTCCATAATAATCATTTCCAATAGCCCCAACAAAACTAGTAAAAACACCCCATTTAGCAAGTAAATATGCTGCATTAGAAGCAGGTCCTCCTCCACATTCTACACTTTTTGGAATACGATATTTAATATTCTCAGCAGGATAACCATCCACTGATAGTGTAATATCATAAGACGCATGACCAACACAAATTGCTTTCATTATAATCACCCTATTATTATTGTAGCACGCTCATGTAAAATAGTAAAAGAAAAAAGATAGAAATTCCTATCATTTAATAAGAGTTTAAATAACCATCATTTTATTTCTTCTAAAATTTTTTCTTTAGTTTTATCTATATCTGCAAAAAATAAATTAATTCCTTGTTTTTTCAACGCCAATAATGAATTAAAATTTTCTAATATTTCATCTTTTAAATTATCAGCAACTCTAACAGGAGCCCCATTAATTGTATGTGGATGATCTATATATTTTTCTAATGTTGGAAATGCATTTTGCAACAATATAACAGATTTTTTATTCGCAATTTCACTTATCATTATAGATTTACAACTTCCATACTTCTTTGTTTTTTTATCTATTATTGGTTGATATTTAGATACTTTACTACTTATAAAATAATTTTATCATAAAGTAAAAGACAATTAAAAAGATTTGAAAGATGATATTAAAACATACTTTGATTTAGGTTTAAAAAGAGATGATTCTAATATAGCTATATGGGAAACTGATTATGAAAAAGATCACGGTAGAATTGAAAAAGCGAAAATATTATATGTCTTATGAATATGATTGCATTCCCAATAAAACAAAATGGCAAAGCGTTAAAGCAATCGGTAGAATTGATGTTATAAGGATAGAAAATGATAAGAAAAAAGTAACGAAACATTGGAATATAGAATGTGGATTGCATTGGAGATTAGATGTGATTTTAGATGAAGATCATTCTAGAAATAGAGAGGGCAATTCAATTAATAACTTATCATTAATTCGGAAGATAGTTTTTAATCTTGCTAGGCTTGATACTTCAATGGGAGAAAAACTTACATTAAAACAAAAAATGACACGTTATACAAGTAACTTCCAAAATATTGAAAATCTTATATTTAATGTCATTTCCTATTCAGGTATTTAGTTTACGTCATTTTTTTATACGATTGCCTTAAATTAGTATACATTTACACACGAAAAAAGACTAAAATATACGACATATTAGTCATCTTAGTCTACTTTAAATATAAATATCATCTATAATTGATTCTTTTAACCTTGCGTTTTTACATTCTGGTATTTTATCTAAATATCTCAAAATATCATCTTTTGTAATAATTATACAGGTTAAGAACAAATCATAATCATCTTTTATTTTGATTGGTTCGCCTTTATGGACGCTTGTGCTGCAGCAAGACGAGCAATTGGCACACGGTATGGAGAACAAGAAACATAATCAAGTCCAACTTTATGAAAGAACTCTATACTCTTCATATCCCCACCATGTTCTCCACAGATTCCAAGTTCTATGTTTTCGTTTTCATATCGAGCAAGTGAAGAACCTAAATGAACAAGTCTTCCAACACCCTGAGTATCAATCGTTTTAAATGGGTCGTTCAAAAAAATCCCCTTAGCATAATAATCATCCAAGAACTTAGAAGCATCATCTCTTGAAAAACCAAACGTCATCTGTGTCAAATCATTCGTTCCAAATGAGAAGAAATCAGCCTCCTTAGCAATAGTATCAGCAATTAAAACAGCTCTAGGTACTTCAATCATAGTACCGATTTTAAAGGAAACCTCGAAATGTGCCTCATCCATCACTTCTTTTGCAGTATCTAAAATAATAGATTTAACATATCGATATTCTTCAATCTTACCAACTAGTGGAATCATAATTTCAGCATTGGTTTTTACACCCTCTTTTTCTACTTTGATTAAAGCCTCTATAATAGCACATGTTTGCATTTTAGCAATTTCTGGATAAGAAATAGCAAGCCTACAACCACGATGTCCCATCATAGGATTAAACTCTTTCAAAGAATCAATACGAGCCTCTACTTCTGAAGAAGAAAGCAAAAGACTAGAAGCAAGAGCAGAAATCTCCTCTGGCGTATGAGGTAAAAATTCATGAAGAGGTGGATCTAAAAGACGAATCACTACGGTTTCCCCATCCATTGCTTGGAATAATCCTTCAAAGTCCTCCCTTTGAAAAGGCAAAATTTTACAAATAGCACTTTGTCTTTTTTCCAAAGTATCAGCAAGAATCATCTGTCTAAAGTAAAAGATTCTACTCTCTTCAAAAAACATGTGTTCTGTTCTACAAAGGCCAATTCCTTCAGCACCTAGTTTTCTAGCTTCTATAGCATCTTTTGGTGTATCAGCATTAACTCGAATTTTTAGCCTGCGATATTCATCCGCCCAACTCATAAATAAAGAAAACATAGAAGAAACATCAGCATTTACAGTCTCTATTTTTTCACCATAAACATAACCAGTAGAACCATCTAAACTAATATAGTCACCTTCATGAAAAACAGTATCAACGGAAGCAAAAGTAAGAGTTTTAGCATTCATATCTACTCGAGCACTTCCACATCCTGAAACACAGCACGTTCCCATACCACGAGCAACCACTGCTGCATGAGACGTCATTCCACCACGAACTGTTAAGACACCTTTTGCTAAATGCATCCCTGAAATATCTTCAGGAGATGTCTCTTCACGAACTAATATTAGCTCTCTTTCTCCGTTTTTATAAGCTTCCTCTATCTTTCCTGCCGTAAAATAAATCTTACCTGTGGCAGCACCAGGGGATGCAGCAAGTCCCTCTGCAATAACTTGCTTAGAAGAAAGTCTACTTTTATCAAAAGTAGGATGAAGAAGTTGATCAATTTGTTTCTCATCCACTCGAAGTAATGCTTCTTCCTTACTAATTTTCCCCTCATTTACCATATCTACTGCAATTTTTAAAGCTGCTTGTCCAGTCCTTTTTCCACTACGTGTCTGAAGCATAAAAAGTTTTCCCTCTTCAATCGTAAATTCCATATCCTGCATATCTTTGTAGTGTTCTTCCAAAATCTCACAAATACGTTCAAACTCATAATAACAATCTGGCATCACATCTTTTAATGTCTCAATACTCTTAGGTGTACGAATGCCTGCCACCACATCTTCCCCTTGGGCATTCATAAGATACTCACCATATAACTGATGCTCTCCACTCGAAGGATTCCTAGTAAAAGCAACTCCAGTTCCAGAATTTTCTCCACGATTACCATAAACCATTTCTTGAACATTAACAGCAGTACCATAAGAGTCTGGAATCTCATTCAGCTTACGATAAGTAACAGCACGTTCATTATTCCAACTACGAAAAACAGCTTTTACCGCTTCCACCAACTGTACTTTAGGATCATCTGGAAAAGGACTACCAGCATATTTCAAATACTCTACTTTATAGATTTCTACAATTTCTTTTAAATCATCAGCAGTAAGTTCTGTATCCAAAGTAACATTCTTTTCTTCTTTTATTTTATCAAATAGATGTTCAAAAGAAGACTTAGGAAAGCCCATAACCACATCAGCATACATCTGAATCAGTCTTCGATAATTATCATAGACAAATCTAGGATTAGAAGAAATCTTACTAAACCCCTCTGCCACAACGTCATTCATTCCTAAATTTAAAATAGTATCCATCATTCCAGGCATAGAGACTCGTGAACCACTACGAACAGAGACTAAAAGTGGATTAGAAGGATCTCCCATCTTCTTCCCACTAAGTCTTTCTAATTCATCAATTTTCTCATAAATCTCAGAAATAATATCAGCATTTAAACTTTCTTGATTTTGATAATATTTTAAACAAGCCTCCGTTGTCACTGTAAATCCCTTAGGAACAGGAAGAGAAATTCTAGTCATCTCAGCAAGATTAGCCCCTTTTCCTCCCAAAAGATCACGCATATCTTGACTCCCCTCATGAAAGGCATATACATATTTCATTTTATATCCTCCTATCTTACCTTAATAGTATACCAAAATTAGCAAAATTTCTCTACACTAAAATAAAAGATTGACATCTACTTACACATACTTACACACTTTTCAAATAGAAAAAGTACAAATTTTCATTAGAAAACTCATACTTTTACTTTTCTTCTTTTTCCTTAACAAGTACAACAATCTCTGCTGTATTCTCTATTTTAAATTGATGAAGCACTTTCTCTAAATCATTCTGATTCATCTGTCTTATTAAAGAAATTCTATTTACAATAGGCTTGCCATAAGCAATAATATCCGTAAATACATTATCTGAAGTAGCATCCACATAATCAATGAGTCTAACTTCATTAGCAATCCACACTTTTTTATAGCGTTCTAAATCTTCTTTCGTAATAACAATATTAGAAAGAGTTTTTTTAAGTTCTTTTAAAAATTCTGTTGGCTTTTTCGTATCCACTTGAAAGATAAGACTAATAGTCTCTTCTACTTCTTCCCAAGTGTAGTACATTCCACTCATTAGTCCATCCTTCCTAGCGTTTTCGCGAAACAAAGAAGATGACCCAAATAAAACACTCGTAATTAATTGTAAATACAAATTTTGCATATGTCGATCTCGCATTGGAAATTTCTTTCTTAAAAACTTAACAGCATAAAGTACTTTGGGAACCCGAACATTCATCGAAATTGTCTCTTCTTTTTTAGTAACACTTGCTCCTTCATGATAATTTCTAAAAGTAGGACGAGATTTCGTTTTATTAGAAAGGGAACCAACTTCCTCTCTTGCAATACGTAGTGCCTCTTCTACTGAGAAGTTACCAACAAGTAAAGCAAACATATTATTGGGTTGATAAAAGGTATGATAACAATCATATAAATCTTCTTTTGTAATCTTTCGAATGTCTTCTACTGTTCCCCCCACATCAATTCTTCGAGGATGCTTTTGATAAAGATTTTCTCTAATTTTATTTTCAAGCACAAACTCAGGAATATCTAAATACATATTAAGCTCTTCTTCAATAATACCCTTTTCTTTTTCTACATTTTCATCTGTAAAATAAGGGGCATTTACATAGCGTAATAAATATCTAAAATTATCAGCAAATTTTTTCGTTCCATTACAAATATATTTGGTATATTCATGATCTGTCGCCGCATTAGCATCTGTTCCACTTTCTCCAAAAAAGGTAAAAGGGTCCACCCCATCTTCTTGTTCAAACATCTTATGCTCTAAAAAGTGAGCAATCCCAGTGGGAACTTTTCTTCTTTTACCTCCCTCCATATCAAACTCTAAAATATCAGAACCATATTTTGTAGCATAAGTCAAAGCATAATTTTTTTTATCTAATAAAGGAACCATATAAATAGAAAAACCATTATCAAATGTCTCTTGATATAAAGTAGCATCTAATCCCTCTAACTCAAACTTTTCCATCTTTATTCTCCTTCCAAACAATAAACTGTATCTATCTTTACCTTTTTCGAAACAGAAATAATCTCATCTTTTGTCACTTTATCCATTTTTTCTCTTCTAGTTTTAATATCATCTATTCCTAATAATTCCATCATATAATAAGCATTAATAATACGTACTTCGCTTTCTTCTAACTCATCTAAACTAGTATGAAAAAGTTCTTTTGCCTTTCTAATATCTTCTTCCGTAAAATTACCTTTTCTCATCATTTGAATTTCACCCTCGATAAGTTTTAACACTTTTTTAAAGTTTTCTTTCGTAATACCTGCCCGAATCGTTAAAACATTATCTAATTTATTAGGAGAGGCATTAATATAGTAACATGCAGAATGTTTCTCACGAACATTTTGAAATAACTTAGAATCTCCTCCCATTCCTAAAATAATACTATATAAGGTAAGAGCATAATTTCTCTCATCATCTGTAAGTCCCACTAAGTTATACCCAATAGAAAGTTTTGCCTGTGTAAGTTCTTCTGTCTCTTTAATCACTTGTTTTTTACTGCGAGCTTTTCTCTCCTCTAATCGATAAGGCTTACGGGCTTTTTTATAAGTATTAAATTGAAAATTCTCTTCTATTATCCCTTCTATCTTAATAGGATCAATATCACCAATAACAAAAATATCCATCATATTTGTCTTTAACATATTTTTATAATAAACATATAAATTAGAAACATCAATTTTCTCTAAATCTTCTAAATATCCCATTGGTCGATAAGAAATAGGACTATCTTTACCCATATTTTCAAAAAGACGAATCATACTATAATTAGCAGGATCTTCTTTAATTCGTTCGAAAGCAACTGTCGCCTGTCTTTTAATAATCTCTAAATCCTCTTCATAAAAATGATTATCTATGACTCTAGGATGATTAATAATCTCACTAAAAAAGCGAATCCCCTCTTCTAAATTACCCTCTTCCGTATATTTATCATTTAACGTATGAAAAGTAAAATCAGTATTCAAATAATTACCAAGTCGTAAATCTTGAACCATGATAGAAGAAGCATACAAATCCTGTGATTTTAAAGCAATCTCTCTTTTCGTAGGATATTTTTCGCTTGATAAAAGGAGCATATCAGATAAAACATTACGCATAGTGATTTCTTCTTTTACAATGGGAGTACGAAGACTCACTTGCACTACCACTGATTTAAACTTTTTCGTTTTTATAATATGTAAATTGTAAGAACCTAAATCTTTTCTTATATATTCCATATATAAACCACCTCATTTCTTTTTTTAGTATCTGTAAATTTTTATAAATTATGTGCAGTATCTAAGGCAAGTTCTATCATCTTATCAAGAGACTTCTCTCGCATCTCGCTAGAAACCACTTCATCTTTAAAAGGAGAATCTACAACACTAAGAAGACAAGTAGCACGACGATTCAAGTGTTTTGCAATGGAAAATAGTGCTGCTGCCTCCATTTCTACTGCTAGCGTTTTCCCTGCTTTCTCATACATTTTAGCAAGTCTTTCTTTATCATCCAGATAAACATCAAAAATATCTCCTGTTATAATTTTTCCTCTTTTATAAGAAAGCCTCTTTTTTAAAGCCATCTCTTCTAACTGAGCATTCAAATCTTTATCTGAAAAAAACAAAAAACTATCATCATCAAAAAACAAAGATGGAAAATTAGAATAACTATAACTAGCATCAGCAATAACGATATCTAGTAAATCAAGAGAAGAAGTGTTCGCTCCACTTGTTCCAATACGAATAATAGTTTCCACATCATAAAACTGATAAAGCTCATAAGCATAAATTCCCATACTAGGACATCCCATACCAGATGCAAACACTGTAATGTCTTTTCCCTTATACTTTCCAGTATACGCAAGCATTCCTCTAGTATGATTTACTTGATAAAAATCATCCAAAAACTTCTCAGCAATATATTTTGCCCGAAGTGGATCTCCTGGCATAAGTACAATCTTTTTAATATCTTCTTTTTCTGCACTAATATGAATCGTTGACATAAACTACCTTCTTTCTACCTCTATTATACCAGAAAAACAAAACTTTAAAAGAAAAAATGAGTAAAAAGAGAAAAGAAAATACTATTCGTTATTTTCTTCTCCACCTTCTAATTTTACTAAAACTTCTCGAGGTTTCGAACCATTTTGAGGTCCAATAATCCCACGTTCTTCTAATAAATCAACAATTCTTGCTGCCCGATTATATCCAAGTTTAAATCTACGTTGCAAAAGGGAAGCAGAAGCTTTTTGGGTTTCAATAACAAACCCAACAATTTCATTATATAGTGGATCATCATAATCATCCCCACCATCAGAATTAGAGTGCCCTGAAGTATCATTTCCAACTGCTTCACTTTCTAGACGCATCATACTATCATCATACTGTGCCTGTTGCTGTTCTGCTGTATAATCAATGATTCTTTTAATCTCATCATCCGTAATAAAAGAACCTTGAATACGAAGTGGAGAGTTCATTCCAATTGGTAAAAACAGCATATCTCCTTTTCCAAGCAATTGCTCTGCTCCAGTTTGATCAAGAATGGTACGAGAGTCAATTCCAGATCCAACGGAAAAAGCAATACGAGAAGGAATATTCGCTTTAATAAGTCCTGTAATAACCTCTGTAGAAGGTCTTTGTGTCGCAACAATTAAATGCATTCCAGCAGCACGAGCCTTTTGGGTAATACGAAGAATAGAGTCTTCCACATCTTTTGCTGCCACCATCATAAGGTCTGCAAGCTCATCGATAATAATGACAATATAAGGCATCTTAGCATGCTTTTCTAAAGGATCTTTTATCTTACTATTTTCTTTTTCAATATAAGCATTATATCCCTCAATATTCTTAGTCTTAGACTCACTAAACACGGAATATCGTCTCTCCATCTCATCTACCATTTTTTTAAGAGCAATCGCTGCTTGTTTAGGATCAGTAACAACAGGTCTAAGTAAATGAGGCACTCCATTATAAACAGAAAGTTCAACAACTTTAGGATCGACCATAATAAGCTTTACTTCATCTGGTTTTGCTCGCATTAAAATAGAACAAATAATACCATTGACACAAACAGACTTACCAGATCCAGTCGTACCAGCAATTAATAAATGGGGCATTTTATTGACTTCACAAACACCAATGTCACCCATGATACTCTTTCCAAGTGGTACCATAAGTTTTTTATCAGAAGCATTTTTCATTTTACTACTATTCATAATTTCATAAAAACTAACTGGTGTTGGTGTATCATTAGCAAATTCAATTCCAACCGTATTCTTGCCAGGTATAGGGGCTTCAATTCGAACATCTTTCTTAGCAAGTGCAAGAGAAATTTCTCGGTTAATACTAGTAATTTTATTAACACGTGTTCCACTTGCAATCTCTAACTCATACTGAACAACAGAGGGACCTATATGAACTTCCACTACTTTTCCAATAATCTTAAAGTCTTTCAAAACACGCTCCAAGATTTCAATATTTTTCTCAATCACGCCCTGATCAGTACCCTTTGTTTTCTTTTTTGGTTTATCTAAAATATCAATCGGAGGTAGTACATATTTTTTCTGTGGCAGAAAAGGTCCTCCACTACTTGTCTGACTAACTTCTTCTTTTGCTTCCTCTTCCTTCTTTTCTCCAACACGCATCACTTCGTCAATACTAGTAATGGTAATTTTCTGATCATCTTTTCCCTCCTCTTCATTACCATCGTTAATAATAACAGATGCTTTACTAACATCCTCTTCTTTTTCAGTTTTTCTATTCTTTCTCCTCTCTTTTTGATTCTGATAACCATCCCGAACAAAATCAACAATAGAAAAACCAGTAAATAAAACTACTCCTAGAGCCACCATAACCCAAGCGACAATATTCATACCAGTATAAGAAAATAGCTTATCAAAAACAATGGATAAGCCTCCACCGATAACTCCTCCTCCAACAGAAAATAAATCATCTACAGTACCAGTATGCATAATACTATTAAATCCTGCAATCAGTTCATTCATAGTCTCTTGAAAAATAAGAGCCATATTCCCATCGTTTTCATGTACATACTCCCGATGCATAATAATTAAAAGACCTAACACTAAGATATAAACACCAATTAATTTAGTAGTCAAAAAATCAGGCCATTGTCTTTTTACTACCAAATAACATCCAACAATAAAAAGAGCAAGTAAAAAGATACCATATCCAGTTCCTACTAAAAAAAGGCCAAAAGATGCAATTAGCTTTCCAACAGGTCCATACTTACCAATTCCAAGGATAGCAGCAAGAACAAGTAAAATCCCATATAATTCTTCACTATGATCAAACTTTTTAGCAACTGCTTTTTTCTTTTTTTTCTTTGCCATTTTATACACCTTCTATCTATTAAAATTATAACATAGAAAAACAAAATACCAATAAAAAAGACATCTATTTGACAAAATAAAGACATCTTTTTTATAAAATCCATCACATTATTTCAAATGGACTTTCTTGACTACCATTCCCAGTTTTAATTTTAGTGCTAGACGTCAAAGATACACTAGGTCTTACACCATTTAATTCCACTATAATATTTATTGATAAACTACTATCATTATACATAATAAAATTAAATACATGATAAAGCCTATCACTAGATGGTGTCATACTCCACCAATTTTGACTTGTATATAAGTAATGGGTTGAATTTTCATCACCTGTCCCACCAGCTAGCATAATCTCATCTGCTGTAAGTAGTGCCACTGGATAAGTTAATAATCCATTTCCATTACTACTTTCCACTGTAAATCTATCAGTATTATTTTCGCATTTCAAACTTGGCATATGTGTGGTATAAAATCTACCATATGCACCATAGTAAGTAGAACTATCATCATCACCACTAATACTTCGATCACTACACCATATAGCATCTTCTAACTTTTCCGTATAAGCTGTCATATTAGTTTGATACCAATTATCAATAACACCTTTAACTGTAGAGTTACGACTATTATCTTCTGTCATATATCCAATAGCACTGGCCACTCCACTAGAGGAAGTTCCATTTTCTGTATTAAATGCACTTGTTCCTATTTGCGTAGCCTGTCCTGTTGTATTGGTACATTTTCCACTGGAATCGGGACTTCCATTATAGATTATTTTTACTCCACCTGTTTCAGTTGTTCTTACTATCTTCCAACAGAATCCTGCAAATTTTACATTATTATTCCTAACATTCCCTCTATAATAATGCACTGGAAATTTATCATCTATAGTGAAAGCAAAAGTATAGACTCCTTTTCCATTCGTATCAGAGGAAACTTCTCCAAAATTGATTCCTGTGCTACTCTTTACAAATTTACTTTGGATATTATCTAGTACTGCATTTTTGGCTATTTCAGCATATAAAGTTTTGGGAACATTCTGCATCGCTTCAATCCTCAATTGTCCTTTAAACATAGTCTCCATTACCTCATTAGTAGCATTTTCATCTATCCACATTTTTAATACATAGATATATTTTGTTTTAGGAGCAATCGTTCCACTTTCTAATACTCTGTTTGGATTACTTCCTGTTTGATCTAATAGTTGTAAATCTACTTCACTTTCATCTTTTACAAGCTGATACTTGATGAAGGAGTCCTTCATTCTATTCTGTCCTTCTGCTAGATCCAAATCATCTAAATAAATCGTATAATCACTGGCTACATTTCCTTTATTCTCTAAAGTAAAAGTATATCCCTCTTGGGATAAGCCCTCATCATTACTAACAGGAACTGCCTCCGTAAATGAAATACCTCCTGCCATCGTATCATCAAGCTCTAACTCCAAACTTCCAGCGGTAAGGATCGTTAGTTCCTTAGTACCTCTTAGAGTTAATTGCAACCATGCATAAGAGAGTCCAATTACCATGATAATTGCACTAATTGTAACTATGATTCCCATTTTATGTTTCTTTATAAATTCTTGCATAGTTTCATTCCTTTTCTATTTTATTTTTCCCTTTTTTATATGCATTATCCACTCTATTTTTTATCATAAAGGAAGATACTTTATGAATAGCATAAAACTTAAGTTTTCTATTCTTTTC
>CAMNSB010000030.1 GCA_946554325.1 uncultured Mycoplasmatota bacterium | reverse complement strand
ATTTTATAATGGTTGGAGAGATTTATCTATTTTAAAAGTGTTTAAGTTCCGTGATATACTATTCATGTGATTCAAGTCCTTTCGTGTATATGTTTTTTTGACAACTCATATTATACGACTTGATTCACTTTTTTTATATAGAAATGTTTCACATCTATTGTAACTCTACAATTATAATAGAAAAAATTAAAAATATACTTTTACAAATAAAAAAAATATGCTACAATTATGAATAGTGAGAATAGCATAAAAGAATGAATGGAGGAAATAAAATGGCTTTAGATAAATTGAAAGGATTATTTGGAACAGAAGAAGAGGTAGGAGAAGATGTAGTAGAAGAAGAATTCTATAGCACATCAAGAGCAGAATATCATGATGAAAATGGAATGGCTGGATCCAAAATGATGTTATTAGAGCCCCGTGCCTATTCCGAGTCACAACAAATCGCTGACTATTTAAAAGCAAGACATGCAGTAGTTGTCAATTTAAAAAGAGTAACCCCTGATCAAGGAAAAAGAATAGTTGATTTTTTGAGCGGTACATTGTATGCTATTGGTGGAGATCTACAAAAACTAGGTGGGGGAATTTTCCTATGCACTCCCAATAACATCAATGTAGAAGGGAAAATTAGTGATGATAAAGAATCTCAACCACCCAAAACAAGTCGCAGTAAAAAAGAAAAAGAAGAGGACGATTTTGACTGGTAATAGCTTTCTTTTAGAGGTGATTCTATGGAAAAATTCAATTATGAACAAAATGGATATAACCGTAACGAAGTAAACCGTTTTATTAATGATGTCATTCTACAGACAGAAGATATCATTAAAAAATGTAGACAACAAGAACAGGAACTTGATCGCTTAAAAAGTGAATTGAAACATTATCAAACTATAGAAGATACCTTAAAACAGGCTATGATAAATGCAGAAGCAAATAGTGAAAATATCAAAAATCTTGCCAAAGAGGAAGCAAGTATTATCATAGGAGAAGCAAAACATAATGCTGATCGAATCGTAAATGAAGCATTACTAAGAGCAGAAAAAATTGAAGTAAATAGAGAACTTCTAGAAAAAAATATTAAAATTATGAAAAGAAAATTAAAACTAATCATCGAGCAACAAATGGCTGTAGTAGATGAGATAGAGGTATTAGAATTAGAGTAGCAATACTCTTTTTATATTTACATGCAAAATTATTTTGAATTATGTTCTAAAAGATAAGTGTTGGTAAAGATATCTGGATAATATGTAATAATACATATCTCATTAAATATTTTCTTCTTAATAGAACTTTTCTCCTTACTCCTAAAAAAATTAAGCACATTATTAATACTATAACCATCCACAGCATAAACCATTATTTCTTTTTTATTATCAATCTGTTGCATTAAAACTGCGTTATCTAACATACTACTTGCAAAAATATACATATCCAGATCAATATAATTAGTATTTTCTGTAACAATAACCCATCCTAACTTATAATCCATCTTTTTTGATTTTAATATAGTAAGAAGTGCAGAACTAATACTCATCATGCTAACAACACATTCCTTATAACGTGTCACGATTTCCAAAATTTGATCAATATAAAAGTTATTTTGTTTATAAATTGTTTCTGCAGTATAATCAGTTAAAATAGGTTGCTCCATTGGAATAATATTTAAAATAACTCGTTTTTTAAAATTAATCAACTGTTTCAAATAAGTCTCCAAAAGCTCAATTTCAGAATCTTTAATTTCTTTTAGTGTCTTTTTTTGCACAGATTCTAATCCAATTTCTGTAGTGGTTGCCTCAGGAAATACAATAATATTATTATCTTTTGTCATAATAATATCAAGAACCAATCCTTCTACATATGGATTATTATAAACAGTCTCAACAAAACTTGAGTTATTATATTGGTTATTCTTTAAAGAAAAGATTTTCATAATCATTATCACCTAAAAAAGTATATGAAAAAAGTAGATGTTTTATTTCAAACGATACATATTTTCTACATAATCTTCTGATAGAAAATGATATTATTGTAAAACAGAAAAAATAGATGACTAAAAGACCCCTGTGTAAATCAATGTTCTTAACTTAAGAAATGTTCATAAGAAAAAAGAAGAAGCAATGAATAATGTCAAAACTGTATTAATATCATTGGCTACACAAGAAAGAGAACCTCCTTGATTTAGTAGAATGTATAGAAGAATTTTGGAAAGAGCAATATTTAAATAGCAATACAAATAAACTATCAATACTATTAGATAATGGACCAGATAATAGTGGGATTAGAACAATATTTTTAAAAGGATTAGTCGAACTTTCAAAAAGATATAACGCTACAATAGAACTTCCTTATTACCCATCATATCACAATAAACATAATCCAGTAGAAAGATTATGGGAAAGACTAGAAAATATCCGGAAGGATTTTCTATTGGAAATGGAAATAAAAAAATATATGGAATTATTCATAAAAATATTATAGAATGGTTAGCAGAGAAAATAAATAGAATTTAGGAGTGTATATCATGTTAATAAAGGAACTCAAAACGGAAATAGAAAAGTATAATGAAAAAGAATACCAAAATATAAAAAAGACAAACTCAAAAAAGAAAAAAGAAGTGCCTTTTGAGGATCTGAATCAAGAAATTACATATTTTTTACAATGTGTGGATAATGTACTATGTAGTAGCAAACAAGACTATTTCTAAAAAAAGAAAGAAGCTCTTGGAAGTTTAAAGTAAAAAGATATTATAAAGAATTAAATAATATTTTACCTAACTCTCAAAATGGGACTAAGGCTACACTTTTATTGATAGAAATTTTCAAAAGATTAAGTATAGGATCAAATAGGTTGCTATTTATTAATTGGGAAACTTTTAGAGCTTTAGGTGTAGCACAGAGTGAATACTATAATACGATTATGAAAAGAAGATGAATAAAATCCAGTTTAGAGATTGCCCCCCAACAAAAATATAAAAGGCTAAAAAAGTCTAATTAATATAAAACTCTGAAAATAGGAACATGTTTTTCCTCTTATTTCATAAATTAGTTTAGGTGATAAATATGTTCATGAAAAAAATTGATGCAAGAATCCGAGTTGCATTTTTGATTTTTGCTTTACTATTTTTCTTAGTAGTATTTAAGGTTTTCTATATCCAAGTTTTTGATTATAAAAAATTATCCTCTTTAGCGAAAGATTTATGGAGTAGGGATTTACCAATTGAGGCAAGTAGAGGATTAATACTGGATAGAAATGGAGTGGTTTTAGCAGATAATCTAACAACAACATCTTTAGTTTTAATACCTAATCAGATTAAAGATAAAAGAAAAACGGCCAAAAAATTAGCCGAAATACTAAAAGTAAGCGTCAAAGAGATGTATGCCCATGTAAATAAAAAAACATCTATTGAAAGAGTTCACCCAGAAGGAAGAAGACTCTCCTTTGAGATTGCAGATAAAATATCAAGTTTAGAACTAGATGGTGTCTATTTAGTAAAAGAAGCAAAAAGATATTACCCCTATAAAAACTTACTTTCCCATGTTCTAGGCTATGTTGGAATTGATAATCAGGGACTATCAGGGCTAGAATTAGAATACGATAAATATCTAACAGGGGAAAAAGGAGCAATTAAGTATTTCTCGGATGCCAAAGGAAATCGCCTCAACTTATCAGATGTTTATGTTGCCCCACAAGACGGACTAAATTTACAGTTAACAATTGATATTAATATTCAAAAATCCATAGAGAGGGAACTTGATAATGTTGTTGATATGTTTTCGCCAGAGATGGCACTTGCTGTTGTCATGAATCCTAAAACTGGTGAAATTTTAGGAATGAGCAGTCGTCCTAATTTTGACCCTAATCATTATCAAAATTATAGTACAGAACAACTTTCTAGAAATCTACCGATATGGGCATCTTACGAGCCAGGTTCCACTTTCAAAATTATTACAACATCTGCTGTAGTAGAGGAAGGACTAATCGACTTAGACAAAGATGAATTCTTTGATTCTGGTTCTGTGCAAGTAGATACTGCACGTATTAAATGTTGGAAAGCAGGGGGCCATGGACATCAAACTTTCTTGCAAGTTTTACAGAACTCTTGCAACCCAGGTTTTGTAAAGATGGGACAACTCTTAGGAAAGGAAAAATTATTTTCGTATTTAGACCTATTCGGATTTGGTGAAAAAACAGGAATTGATTTAAATGGAGAAGGAAAGGGAATTATTTTCAATTTAGATCAAGTAGGAAATGTGGAGCTAGCAACAACAGCATTTGGACAAGGAGTAAGTGTGACGCCTATTCAGCAGGTTACTGCAGTATCAGCGGTCTTAAATGGTGGAAATCTTTATAGACCATATGTAGTAAAAAACATCATGGAAAAAGAAACAGGAAATGTGATTCAAAAGACAGATCCCAAAGTAGTAAGAAAAACAATTAGTAAAAAAACATCTAAAATCATGAGAAGAGCCTTGGAAAGTGTAGTTGCAAAAGGAGGGGGAAAAGCAGCATTTATTGAAGGCTATCGGATTGGTGGGAAAACAGGAACAGCCCAAAAAGTACAAGATGGCAAATATTTAGTAAATAACTATATTATGTCATTTGTTGGAATTGTCCCTTCAAACAATCCAGAGGCTGTTTTATATATTGCAATAGATAATCCTAAAAATACCGCTCAACTGTCTAGCTACACCACAACTCCAGTTGCCAGAAGAATACTCCTAGATATAATAAGTGCCCTAGGAATAAAAAAACAAGAGGGAGAAATGGAAAAAGACTTAGAATGGACTGACAAAATCTCATACAAAGTTCCAAATGTAGTAGGACTAGATGTAAAAACAGCGAAAAAAAATTTGGAAAATTTTACGATAGAGTACTCAGGTGTAGGAGATAAAGTAAAGTCCCAATCCCCAGAACCAGGAGAACGTCTAGAAGAAGGAGGAACCATTCGCCTACTATTATCCTAAATATGTAAAGTTTTGTCTAACTTTAAGTGTTTTCTCATATGTTAGAAATTTCTATGGTATAATACTAACGAAGAAACGGAGTGAAGAATATGCTACTTCTAACAAAAGCAATATTTGTAATAATGATAGGTTTCCTAACATCAACAGTATTAGGACTAATTTTAGTGCCCATTTTAAAACGACTAAAAGTAGGACAGACAATTAGTATCTTTGTCGGTGAAAACCATAGAAAGAAATCAGGTACACCAACCATGGGAGGTTTAATATTTATTGTTCCAACAGTAATCACCACCCTTGGATTATTACTAACCAATAAAGTTTCCTATTCCTCTAATTTAGGAATTGTACTTTTAGTTTTTGTAGGATATGCCATTATTGGTTTTTTAGATGATTTTTTATCGATTAGAAAAAAGAATAATGAAGGACTAACAACTTATCAAAAGTTATTTATGCAAGTATTGATTGCGGTAGGTTTTTTCTATATTTACATGAAAAGTGGTGGTCAAACCTCTTGGGTAGTAGGAACACTCAATATTGATATAGAAATGGGATGGTTATATGGACTCTTTATTTTATTTGTTTTAGTAGGAGCATCGAACGCTGTAAATCTAACAGATGGATTAGATGGGCTAGCAGGAGGTTTATCTGCCATTGCCTTTATTGCCTTTAGTTTAATATCGCTGATAGTAGGATTTGAAGATATTGGTCTGTTTTGTCTAATTCTGACAGGAAGCCTAATGGGCTTTTTAATCTATAATACACATCCTGCCAAAATTTTTATGGGGGACACTGGTTCTCTTGCCTTAGGTGGAGCAATGGCATCCATCGCTATTTTAACACATCGTGAACTAACACTTCTAGTAGTAGCAGGAGTCTTTGTAGTAGAAACGATAAGTGTTATTTTGCAAACATTCTGGGTTCAAGTCTTACACAAAAAAATATTTTTAATGACCCCTCTCCATCATCATTTTGAAAAATTAGGCTGGATGGAGACAGATATTGTAAAACTATTTTGGGTTTTTGGCTTAGTCCTTGCTATGGGAGGAATTATCTTTGGCGTTTGGTTATAAAAACTCAAGTAGGAATAAAACCTTCGTTTCTAAACAAGTAGAAATGAGGGTTTTCTCTATCTAGACAAAATAAAATCAAGAAAAGAGGAAGTATATGATAGTAAAAATTAATGCTTTAGATGATAATAGAAGAGGTATTACAAGAATAAATAATAAAGTTTGTTTTGTAAAGGGAGTACAGATGGGAGAAATTGTAGAAATTAATATAGTAGAGGAACATAAAAATTATGACATAGCAGAAGTAGTAGAATATAAAAAAACTTCCAAAGAAAGAATTACTCCCAAGTGTCCATATTATAAGGAGTGTGGTGGCTGTGACTTAGGAGATATGACTTATGAGTCCTCTCTAAAATGGAAAGAGGAAAATATAAAAGAAAAGTTAGCAAGAAATCACTTTACTAGTTTTAAATATTTAGGAATCACCGCTTCCAGTCCCTACTATTATCGTAACAAAATAACACTACACAGCAATAAAAAAGAATTAGGTTTCTATAAAAGGGAAAGTCATGAATTAATCAAAATTGATCATTGCATGCTAGTAGATAAACGTATTAATAAAATAATCAAAACTCTGAAAAAAACGGATGACGTTATGATACGAGTCAGTAACATAAGTGATGATATGTTAATTGGAAATGAGAAAAAAACCATTATCTCGTCCATTGGCTCTAAAAAATATCGTATTTCTCCTAAGTCTTTCTTTCAAGTAAATTCTGAAATAACAAAAAAACTATATGACTATATTTATGAAATAGTAAAGGAAAAAAAGGCTCAAAACGTTTTGGATTTATATTGTGGAATAGGAACAATAGGTATCTATATCAATGATTTAGTAAATGAAGTTTTGGGAATAGAACTAGTAAAAGAAGCTAGTATAGACGCTAATTATAACAAAAAACGAAATCAAGCAGAAAACATCTCCTTTCTTTGTGGCGATGTATCAAAATATATAAAAAAACTAGAAAATAAGTATGATTTAATGATTACAGACCCACCAAGGAGCGGTATGAATAAAAAAGTAGTAAAAGAAATAATAAGAATAAGTCCTAAAACAATCATTTATGTCTCATGTAACAAAATAACTCTAATAAGAGACTTAAAAAGATTAGAAGAGTACTACCATATGGATAGTATTAAACTATTTGATATGTTTCCAAATACAAGCCATGTTGAGTGTGTGGTGTTGCTTAGTCTAAAAACATCAGAAAAATAAGAAAATATTAATTTTTAATAAAGTGATTAAGTTGGTAAATTAAGATAAATTATATCAAAATGTTAAATAGGTTGATGGAGGAGTATATGTTTCCATATACCAGTTTGATTGTAATATTAAATATGAAAGGAGAGTAGTAAATGAATAATAAGTTAATAGGTAATGAAAATAATATAATTTTTTATGAAGATGAGAACAATAATACAAAAGTAGAAGTAAGGTTACTTGATGAAGATGTATGGCTAAATGTTAATGAGATAGCTAGTTTATTTAGTGTACAAAGACCTGCGATTGTAAAACATATTAATAATATATATAATGACGAAGAACTTGAAAAAAAGTTAACTTGTTCCATTTTGGAACAAGTTCAACTTGAGGGAAATAGAAGCGTTTCTAGAAAAAGAGAATATTATAATCTTGATATGATAATTTCTATTGGATTTAGGGTTAATTCAAAAACTGCTATTAAATTTAGAACATGGGCGAACAAATTAATTAAAGAATATATTGTTAAAGGATTTAATTTAAACGATGATAGATTTATTAAAGGAAACAAATTTGATAAAAGATATTTTGACGAGTTATTAGAACGAATTAAAACAATCCGAGTAAGTGAAAGAATGTCTTATCAAAAAATAACTGATTTATTTATTGCAACTTCAACTGACTATAATTCAAAATCAGAAGATGCTTATACATTTTTTAGGATAGTACAAAATAAGCTCCATTATGCCATTACTAATCATACCGCAGCAGAACTTATATATGAAAGAGCAAATTCAGAGCATGTTAATATGGGACTTACGAACTGGAAAAATTCTCCAGATGGACTTATATATAAATATGATGTTAGTATTGCTAAAAATTATCTTAATGAAGATGAATTAAAAAAATTAAATAATCTAACAAATTTATTTTTAGATTATGCAGAAGATATGGCAGAAGAAGAAAAGGTAATGACTATGGCAAGTTGGATTGAAGCAACTGATAAATTACTGGTTTTTAGAGAAAAGGAAATATTAAATAATTCAGGTAGAATATCACATAAACAGGCTAAAGAAAAAGCAGAAAGTGAGTATGAAAAATTTAGAGTTAAACAAGATAGAGAATATATATCATCAATGGATGAAATGTATGAAAGATATTTAAAAGGAGAAAGAAATGATTGATATAACAAAAGATGATATAAAAATTAGAACTTTAATAGAAAGTGATTATAAGTTACTTTATAAATGGTTAATAGATGAAAGAGTATTAGAATTTTATGAGGGACGAGATAAGAAATATACTAAAGAAAAAATTGTAGAGCATTTTTCTGAAGAATGGGAAGATGAAGTAATTAGAGTGATAATTGAATATCAAGGAAAGCCTATTGGATATGGGCAAATATATAAAATGTATAATGAACTTTATGAAGATTATCATTATCCAAAAAGTAGTGAAGTAGTTTATGGTATGGATCAATTTATTGGAGAGCCAGAATATTGGAGCAAAGGGATAGGGACAAAGTATACTAAAATGGTATTTGATTTTTTAAGAAAAGAAAAAGGTGCAGATGCTGTAATTTTAGACCCTCATCAGAACAATTTAAGAGCCATAAAATCATATCAAAAAGCAGGGTTTAGAATTATTGGATATTTACCAAAGCATGAACTTCATGAAGGTAAAAAAGTAGATTGTTATTTAATGGAATATCGTTATGAAGATAATTTAATTAATATAAAAGCAACTAAATATCTTTTAGAACATACATTTAGTAATTTGATTGTTAAAACCATTGAAGTTTTAAGAAGTGGCAATGACAGTGTAGCATATTTAATTAATGATGAATTGGTGTTTAAAATAAAATTCAGTTTTGGAAAAAGTGAAATTTATGAAAGAGAAAAAACTATTTATGACTTTTTAAATAAAAGCTTAGATACTAATATAAAAATACCTAGTGTAGAGTATTCATACAGTACGGAAGATGTTGCTATATTAGGATATAAAAAAATAGAGGGAAAGTTTTTAACTCCAAAAATCTATTACTCTTTAACTTGTGATGAACAACAATTATTAAAACTTGATATAGCTAATTTCTTAAGGCAAATGCACAATTTAGATTATAGTGAAATTAAAAAGTATGTTATTGATAATAAACAAAAAATGTTAGAAAGTTGTAATTTATTAAAAGACAAATTGTATGATGATTTTACAAATGTAGAGAGAGAATATATCGAAAGTTTTATTAAAATATTATCCTCAACAACAATTTTTAAGGATAAAAAATGTTTATGTCATAATGATTTTAGCTGTAATCATTTATTGTTAGATAAAAATAATAGACTATGTGGAGTAATTGATTTTGGCGACTCGGGAATTACTGATGAATATTCTGATTTTGTGTATTTGTTAGAAGATAGTGAAAAAGAAATTGGTACGTTTTTTGGCGTAGATATAGTAAATTTGTATGGTAATATTGATATAGAAAAAGCAAAAGAATATCAAGATATAATTGAAAAATATTATCCAATTAGGAGTGTATAATAAAAACAAACAATTATAAAAAATCAAAAATATAACCTTGATTTAAGAACATATGTTCTGATATAATATATCAGAACAGGAGGATAATTATGACTGAACTAGTAAAGGAAAATAAAACAGAATTAATTATTTATGAATTAACAAATGGGAATATTAAACTAGATGTAAATTTAGAAGGAGAAACAGTTTGGTTATCTTTGGAACAAATGACAAGATTATTTGGAAGGGATAAATCTGTAATTTCTAGGCACATAAAAAATATATTTTCTGATGAAGAACTAAAAAGAGATGAGGTTGTTGCAAAATTTGCAACAACCACTAAACATGGTGCAATTGAAGGTAAAAGCCAAACTCATTTAGTTGATTATTATAATTTAGATGTAATAATAAGCGTAGGGTACCGTGTTAAATCTTTAGAAGGTGTAAGATTCAGAAAATGGGCGACCGCTAGAATTAAAGAATATATCATTAAAGGATACACTATGGATGATGAGCGCCTTAAAAATTTAGGCGGTGGAAAATATTTTTATGAACTTTTAAATCGCATTAAAGATATACGTTCAAGTGAAAAAGTATTATATAGACAAGTTCTTGATTTGTATGCTACTGCAATTGATTATAATCCTAATGCTGAAGAAACTATAAAATTCTTTAAAATTGTGCAGAACAAATTCCATTTTGCAACACATGGAAACACAGCAGCAGAAATTATATACAATAGAGCTGATGCAAATAAACCATTCATGGGTCTTACTAATTTTAAAGGCGAACTGCCAAGCATTAATGATATAGAAATTGCTAAAAATTATTTGACAGAAGAAGAACTTTTGATGCTAAATAATTTAGTTTCAGGCTATTTTGATTTTGCCGAATTTCAAGCGATGAAGCATAAGCCGATGAGAATGAAAGATTATATTAATCAGTTAGACAAAATATTAGATTCTCTAGATGCTAGTGTTTTGATAAACGCAGGTAAAATCAGTCATAAGGAAGCGATGGAAAAAGCAAAATTAGAATATGGAAAGTATCAAACAAAAGAACTTACTTCGATTGAAAAAGAGTATTTAAAATCTATTAATGAAATTAATGAGATTGCTGAAAAGTTAAACAATAATTAATTAGTCATAATAAACAAGGAATAATGATATTATCTGGACTTCTTAAAAGTGATGATGCTACCAAAGTAAATGTCCAAATCATTGATACTTTTGTTGCGATGAGAAAATTTATTTCATAAATAAACCTTTAACAGAGTATAAAAGAGGAAAGGTAAGGCATCTAAATTGATGAGAAGAAAAATAGTGTCAAATTTTAAAAAAAATCACAAATAGTCACCCATATGCATTTATTTATGATATACTAATAATATAAAAAGAGAGGAGTTTTTTAAAATGATCAAAAGAAAAGAGATTGTAACAAGCATTATTTTAAGCTTTGTAACATGTGGTATCTATGGAATATTCTGGTTCATTAGTATTACAGATGATGCCCGTACAGTAAGTGGAGATGAACGCTTATCAGGTGGAAAGTGCTTTTTACTTACTTTAATTACATGTGGTATTTATGGTTTCTACTGGGCATACTTAATGGGAAAAGCAATGATGCAAGCAAAAGCAAAACATAATATGCCAGCAGATGATAATGCAATGTTATATGTAATCTTACAAATCTTTGGTCTTGGAATTGTGGTATATTGTTTAGTACAAAATGATCTAAATGCAATTGCAGATCAAGGAACAACTGCTAATACAGCAGCATAAAGAATTTTTTAAAATTCTTTTTTTATTAGAGGTGCATCGTGAAGAAAAAAATAATTTCCCTAGTTCTTTTACTTTTACTCTTGATAGGCTATTTACTATTAGGAAATCATTATCATATCTTTTTGTTTTGTCCAATTAGAAAAATTATAGGACTTTATTGCCCAGGATGTGGAGTAACGAGAATGCTTCTAAGCATTTTA
Organism: uncultured Mycoplasmatota bacterium; assembly: GCA_946554325.1. Taxonomy (GTDB): domain Bacteria; phylum Bacillota_I; class Bacilli_A; order RF39; family UBA660; genus MGBC119817. The sequence continues at coordinate 5,069 of CAMNSB010000030.1, read as the reverse complement.
AAAGGACAGTTCTATCAAGCATTCCGTTATAACCCATTACTATTTCTTTCACTTCCGTTTTTAATACTTTACTATATAGATTACTTATATTGTCTTTCAAAAGAAAAAAAATCGAAAATCCATATGTTAGAACCTAGAATTTGGTATTTCCTAATTGCTATTTTCTTACTTTATGGAGTACTTCGTAACATCCCCTTTTTTGATTTTTTAAAACCAACCCTTATAACATAAAACTAATGCAGAATTTTAATACAAGTAAACATAATAAAGACCCCAAGTAGAAAAGCTTGGATGAATGTCCTAGAGTCCCTTGAACTTTTAGCATTCGGCAACAGCTCATAACAAGAAATATGAATCATAATACCAGCAATTATACTTAATAAAAGCCCCATTAACATTGGGGTAATAAACTTGCTTAAGAAAAAATAAGCAAGTAAAGCCCCCAGTGGCTCTGATAAAGCAGAAAGAAAAGTATAGAAAAGTGCTTTTCTTTTTTTACCTGTAGCATAAAAAATAGGAATGGCAATCGAAATACCCTCAGGAATATTATGAAGAGCAATGGAAATAGCAAGAGTAATACCAAGTGATGTATTTTTCTCATAAGAAAGAAAAGTAGCAATTCCCTCTGGAATATTATGCATCATAATAGCAAGCATAGAAATAAGCCCTAATTTATAAAGCTTACTGTTATATTTCTGTCCCGTCTCCATTTCTTTATCAATAAAATTAGAACATATTATCCCAAGTGTAATAAAAATAAAAGATAATATCACACTAGGAAAAAGTTTATTAGATACTAATAAATAACGAACTGACTCAGGAATTAAATCAAGAATAGATACCGTAATCATAACACCAGCAGAAAAAGAAAGAGCAAAAGTAATTAATTTTTCCTTATTTCGAATAGTAAAAAGAATAGGAATCATACCTAAAAGAGTAGAAAGACCGGCAAGTGTTGTTATAATAAAAGCCATATTATCACCTATAATTACATATGTTCCTTTCTTGAAAAATATGTGTTTTTATGATAAAATAAGACTATTGGAGCGATTACTATGAACTATAATTTAAAAATGGAAGAACAAATAAAAAAGATAAAAACCATCCCCACCTTACTTCTTCACGTCTGCTGTGCCCCATGTTCTTCTTCTGTCCTAGAACGCTTAGGACAAATCTTTAAAATTACATGCCTTTTTTATAATCCTAATATCACAGAGGAAGAAGAATATCAAAAAAGACTCTTAGAATTAAAAAGATTTACAAAAAGCTTAAAGACGAAATATGAAGTTTCTGTGTTAGAAGGACGATATAATAAAGAAGTCTTTTTAGAACAAAGTAAAGGGTTAGAACAAGAAAAAGAACGAGGAAAAAGATGTTACTTATGTTATCAACTAAGACTCGAAGAAACAGCACGTCTAGCAGAAGAAAAAAAGTATGATTATTTTGCAACGACTCTTACCCTAAGCCCTTATAAAAATAGTGACTATGTAAATGAAATAGGAAAAAAATTAGACGAAAAATACCAATCAATCTATCTCTACAGCGATTTCAAAAAGAAAAATGGTTATAAGAGAAGTATTGAGTTATCAAAAAAATATCATCTATATCGACAAGATTATTGTGGCTGCATCTATTCTAAATTAGAACGCATCGCACAAAAAGAAAAAAACAGTCATAAAGAAAAGAGATAGAAAATAAAATTTGTATTATAGATTAATTTGTGATATAGTTAATCTATGGCAAGAGCCATTGGAACATACGAATCTGTATATAGTCTTTATTCTTTCTCATGATAACTATTGGAAAAGTATAAATCTATTGAAGCGAGTAAGTCCAAGTTTGATGTGAGGAGGGATATGATGGAATTTCAAGATAAGACATTAACATGTATTGACTGTGGTAATGAGTTTACTTTCACTGCAGGAGAACAAGAGTTTTACAAGGAAAAAGGTTTAGAAAACGAACCAAAAAGATGTAAAGAATGTCGTGATAAAAAGAAAGCTGAAAGAGCTGCACGTTTTGAAAAGAAAGAAGAGAACTAGTATCTACTTCTTTTTATGTATAGGAGGAAGAAAGTTAAAAATGAAAAAATATGTGATGACAAGAAAAAATGTTTGCATAGGACAATTATTGTTGGCGGATGGGACATATACATATAATGAAAGAAATGAAAATAATATAGAATGGGGTGGTTATGTCCTTAGAGGAATGCTGTTTTGTATAAACGAAAATGGATTGGCAAAAGATTTAGTCTATGAAACACCCACTAATTATCCTATTGTTGGCGTAGAACCTAAAATAGAAGTAAAAAGTAATCTCATGATAGATGAATATACAGAATTAGAAGAGTTATTAAAATATTTAAATTATAATGAGGATCTAACACAAAAAGATTTAAATAGAATTCACAAACAATTAATAGCAAGAAGATCGTGGTTAGATCATCATATGGACTTATTTAGTTTTGTTGATTTTAAAGATGGAACATTTGGAACGAACGGATTGGGAGAAAAAATTCCACATAAAATTTGGGAGAGTCTATTTCGTATAAGTGGCCACAACAGTTCTCCTTCCCAAAAAGAACCAGGTGCTAGCTTCATTAAAAAAAGAAAATAAGCAAGTAAAGGAATCATAGCCTATGATTTTATCTAAAATGCATATTGGCAAATACCCTTTGCATAGTTTATAATAGATCTATAGAAAAGAAGGTGAAAAGATGAAATACTATTGTGTTGGTATTAAAGGAACAGGAATGTCAACACTTGCCCAAATTCTTTATGACCTAGGAGAAGAGGTGAGTGGATATGATGATGCCAAAGAAGAAAAATTTACACAAAAGGGTTTAGAAGAGCGAAATATCCCAATTTATTATGGACACGACCATAAGCTAGAGGAAAAAACAATCGTTACCCATTCAGCAGCAATAAGTAAAGATCATGAAGAACTAAAAAGAGCCAAAGAACAAGGATTAGAAATTAAAAAATATAGTGAGATTGTAGGTAGTGTAATTGATATGTTTGATACCATTTCAGTAGCAGGAACACATGGAAAAACAACTACATCCTCTCTTGTCCGACACATTTTAGAAAATACAATAGGTTGTAATTATTTTATTGGAGCAGGAGATGGATATGCGAAAAAAGATAATAAATATTTTGTAATTGAATCTGATGAGTTTAATAAACATTTTCTAGATTATCATCCTAAATATGCAATCATTACCAATATGGAAGAAGAACATATGGAGTGTTATCAAGATTTAGATGATATTATTCACTCATTTTCTCAATTTGCAAATCAAACCAAAGATTTTATAATAGCATGTGGTGATAATGAAAATGTAAGAAAAATAAAAACAGATACGAAAATTTATTATTATGGTTTAAAAGAGAATAATGATATTATAGTAAAAAATATTCATTTAACGGATAAAGGAAGTAGTTTTGATATTTATGTAGAAAAAGAAAAACTAGGTCATTTTGAAGTTCCTCTATATGGAGAACATATGGTACTAAATACAACTGCTGCTATATTTATGTGCTACCGTTTAGGAATAGATATCAGTAAAATAGAAGAGTTACTAAAAAGCTTTAAAAATGCACATCGTAGGTTTGCAGAAGAAAAAGTAGGGAATACTGTTATTATCGATGACTATGCCCATCATCCAACTGAGATTAAAGTAACACTAGAAGCAGTAAAGCAAAAATATCCTAATCGTAGAGTCGTTGTAGTATTTAAACCAAATACATATTCTAGAACCAAAGATTTTACCAAAGAGTTTATCGAAGCACTAGATGTAGTAGATAAGGCTTATGTAACAGAAATTGAATGTAATAGAGAAAGACAAGAAGATTATCCAGGTATTAATGCGTCTCTTCTAGTAGAAGGTGTAAAAGACGGAGCATTGATTCAAAATGATCAAGATGTCTCAAAATTGAAAGAAGAAAAAGATAGTATAGTATGCTTTATGAGTTGTGCCTATGTAGATCACTTAATTGATAATTTTAAAAAAATAATAAAATAAAAATCTTGAAAGAATATAAAATTGTATTCTTTTTTCTTGAAATTTATAAATTTTAATATGTAAAAAGATATAACAGTTTTATTTTTAAAGTAAATATGCTATACTCCATATAAAGTAAGGAGGATTCATACATGGACTTTGATACAAAAGAAATTAAGAAAATGGAAATAAAAGAGCGAAAACACAAAGAAAAACCTAAAAAATCAAAAGTAGCAACTGCCATCATCATTCTTTTAACCCTTATGAATCTTTCTCTTTTATCTTATATTGCCTATGATAAAAAAATATTAGAAAAAGTACAAAATACATTAATAAAAGAAGAAAAATATACGAAAGAAGAACAAGAAGAACAAACAGAAAAACTTTCCTTGACAAGTGAAGAAGTAAATACACTTTATAGTTACTTAACACCCTTAAAAGAAAAATTAGTAATAACTGATGTCAAAAATGCAAAAGATTTAACTGATGAGGAACAACTAGCTCTATCTCTCATGCTCTTAAAAGAAGAAGATTTTAAAACTACAGAAGATACAAAGAGTAATAAATATGATTTAAAACGCATACTTTTAGAAGAAGCATCTATGAAAATATTAGGGCATAAAGTAACTCATCAAGATATGAAAAATCCCTATTATATAAAACTTTCTAAAAACTTAGAGGGAAAAGTAACGATGGACTATGATTCTCTAACAGAAAAATATAAAGTAATTTTTACAAAAGATGAGAAACACGAAAATTATTTAACAAAGTTAGTAAATGCTACTAAAAAAGGAAAAGATATCATTTTAGAAGAAAAAGTAATCTATATACTAAAAGAGGAAGAAAATACACAGATATATAGTAATTGGCGTATGTCTTCTTTAATAGAAGAAAGTAAAACAGAAAGTATTCAGATAGATGATTATTTAAAAAATGCCAGTACCATCTATTATACCTTTAGAAAAGAAAACGATTCCTATCAATTTCTATCTAGTAAAATCAAAGAGAAAAAGCAAAATTTCAAGTAGAAAGTGGAATTTTTGATAAAAAAGTGTAAAGTAATGCT
>CAMNSB010000029.1 GCA_946554325.1 uncultured Mycoplasmatota bacterium | reverse complement strand
TACCTTTTACAAAATTAACTGCACAACAATTGTGCACTTTCAAATTTATATTACACTTAAATGTCTACCACGTACATAATAGCACCCACTAAAAATAAAGTAGATAAAATATATGTTGATATGATATAATATTCTTATGAAAGAGGAAAAAATATGAATATAGAAATAAGAAAAGCAGAAAATATAGATATAGATTGTTTAATTAATTTATATGGTCAATTAGTTGATTATGAATGCCAATTTTATTATTTTCTTAAAAATTTTAAGGATTTTAATGTTCAAAACATTACTAGTTTGAAAGAAGATTTCCTAAATTGGATAAAGGATGATAAACACAATGTTATGGTTGCAATATTAGAAAATAAAATAGTCGGTTTAATTCATGGACACATAAAAGATAGTTATTTTTATATTGGTCGTATTCTAGAATTAGAGGAATTAGTTATTGATGAAGAATATCGTCATATTGGAATTGCGCAACAATTGTATGATGAATTAATTAATTGGGGAAAACAAAATCAAACAGAAGAAATACATCTAAATGCTTTTCACACAAATAATAATGCAATTCAATTTTATACAAAGAATGGTTTAAATCAACATTCAATGAAAATGAAGGGCAAAATATTATAAGCCATTAAAGTAACGCACTACTAAGTTGTCAGAGACAACTTATTTTTGTGCCAAAGATAATCCTTTGGAATCCTTAAAAATAAATTGGTGCTATTATGTATATCGTAGCTGACCTCTTTTTGCTGCTCCTATAAGTCCAAATTTAGTTCTTTCTGAAGTCCTTTCAATTTCTAGTTGGGCAAGTATTGTTAGCATACGAATAAAGAATTTTCCATTTGCTGTTTCCGTATTGATTTCTTCTGCTACACTTTCTAAACTACAATTATAATCTTCTAACATTATACATATTGTTTCTAAATCTCTGATAGAACGAGTTAGTCTATCTAACTTATAAACAATGATTTTATTGATTTTGCCATCTTTCATATCTTGTATCATTTCTTGAAATTTTGGTCGATTGGTGTCTTTTGCTGATACACCTTCTTCACGATATACTTTATATATTTTATAGCCTTTAAATTCACATAACTTTTGTAATCTATCTTCTTGTTCATCCAAACTATGACCAAATCTACTTTGATCTTCTGTGGAAACTCTAGGATATAGACCACAAATAATTTCAGTTTCTTCTTGTTTCAAATTATCACATTCCTTTCTATTATTTTTTTTAAAACGAAAAAACACAAGAGAGAATATTCCCTTGTGCTAGATAAACTAAAAATATAATGTTAGAAGTATTTTGATAGAATTATTTTCTATCATATACTATTTTACTTAATGCTTATTGTCTTGTCAGTAGCAAATTTAATTGTATTTTTGGTTGTACGAATTTCTTATTATTTCCTTATTTTATAAGGGTTAGAGAAGAAAATAAACTACCAAATAAATTAAATGAGTAAAAACCAATATAACATTTTCGATAGAATTTTTATCTATCATACCCATCTTAACATTAGATATAAGTAAAGTCTAGGTAAAAAATGGGTAAATTTTGAGTAAATTTCATGTAATTTTTGGGAAGAATTAAAGAAGTGAAAATACTCTTGTATTGATTTTTATCCAATACTTTATCATAGTATCATTTACTTCTTGCAATGTCTAGGCAAAAAAGATGCAAATTTCTTGCAAAATTGTTGCAAAAAGTATGCAAAAAAGTTGCAATTCTATGAGTACCGATAAATTTTCAATACAATATCATAGTATCATTAGTATTGGTCTAATTACAATACAAAAAGTAGTATAAATTTAATACAATTTCTAGTATAGAATTAGTATAAAAATAGTACATTTTTAGTATAAATTAAATCTAATTTTGATACATTTTATTCATTGTATTTAATATAGAAACATATTTAGTAAATGATACAATAGCATTTTCTCTAGGCAAGTAAATTTTTTCTATATCATCATATAGTAGTGCTATTAGAGTATTTTTGGAATTACTAACAATAATTCTGTGTGGTTCTCTTACACTTATGTTCGTTTGATTAAATTTGATGATATGACCCGATAAAAATTCAATGTTAAGGTTGGTTGTACTAACTTTCATTTTTAGTCTTTTCTTGATATCACTAGGGAATTCTAGATTTTCTATGGTCGTTTTCATAACTATTCATCAACTCCTTTAAACAATGAAAAAAGCCCATAATATCAAATACTATGAACTTGTTTTATAAATAAAAAACTCACACTTCCTAATAAGGTGTGCGAGTTTAAACCTCAATGGAGCGGACGAGGGAAATCGAATCCCCATCACAGCCTTGGCAAGGCCGTATTCTAACCATTAAACTACATCCGCAACTAAATACAAGTAAATTATAACATAAGTTTACAAATAATTGCAATAAATTTTAACTTTCTTTTTATTCTGGTAAATTTATGGTATTCTATATTTAGAAGAAAATAAATCATAGAAATGGAAATACTATATCGTAGGAGTGAGATTATGAAAATAGGAGTATTTGGAGGCTGTTTTAATCCGCCACATAAAATGCATAAAGATATTGCCATTAAACTAGTAGAATGTGGTTACTTAGATAAAGTAATCTTTGTACCAACCGGAAATGACTATCAAAAAAAAGAGTTAATTGATGTAGAAAAGAGGTATGAAATGCTTAGAATTTTAATTCGAGGAATTTCATATTTGCGTGTGTCTAGGTTTGAAACCACTGGTGGGAAAGTAACTTACCAAACATTAGATTATTTTAAAGACAAGTATCCAAATGATGAAATCTATTTTATTTGTGGAAGTGATAATTTAGAAGAATTATCCACTTGGGATTTATATGAAGAAATTCTAAAGAAATATAAGGTATTAGCGATTACTAGAAATCATGATAAAACAGAAGAAATCATAGAAAAATACAGAACCTACCAAAATCATATTATCATTGGAGAAATAGAAGAGAATAATATTTCGTCAACAGAGATAAGAAATTGGATTAAAGAAAATAAAGATACCTCATTAAGAGAATGTCTAGATGCAGATATAATCGATTATATAAAAGAAAATAGCTTATATCGATAAAACAAAAATTGGACCATCATCCAATTTTTATTTAACTTATCTTTTTAACTGATAAAGATGCATTTGTGCCACTTCCTAAACTAACTCCCACAGCGACTAAAGCAGACACTGCCATATCAATAATACTACCAGCATTAAGAGTAACAATAACACTACCACTATATATGGAGTTTGTTCCAACAGAAAGGGTTCTAGATAATACAGTTGCTGAAATATTTGTACCATTTGCTCGGACAGCAAAAGTAAGAGTAGTAGCAAGGGTTGCAGAAACCGTCATATAAAAATTAATTTCATAAATGCCTGCTTGTGCTACGGTAATACTATTCGCTTGTGCATAAGTTGTGTTTAGGCTGGGCATAGAACTTGGAAGTGGTATTTGTGATTGTGTTCCAAGCCCTATATTAATAGTACTAGAAGTATTATTATATTTTCCTCCATAAGCGATTAGACCATTTGCAGGACCAGGAGGACCAGTGGGTCCTTGTGGAATAATAAAGTTTAATTGGTAACCAGTCATTGTATTTTTTCTTTCTTGTTATGGAGTAGTAGGGGTAATTGTTACACTAGCATTTGTTCCTGGTGCTCCAGTAGTAACAGTCCCAATAGCAAGTGTTGGTGCAGGGCCTGTGGCACCTGTTGCCCCAGTTGTTCCAGTTGGACCAGTAGGACCAATTTCACCTGTAGCACCTTGTGTACCTGTTGGTCCAGTAGGTCCTTGTGGAATAACAAAATCTATTGTGTAACCTGTTGGGTTTTCATTCATATTTTCTTCTCCTTCTATCGAGTTATTTTGAATCGCAATTATTATTTTAATTACTCTATAAACTATATGTGTGTTTGACAAATTTATGAAGACTAGTTTACAAAATAAGAATTATTCGATATAATACAGTTAAATGCAGGGAACTTGAGGAGTAGAAAAAGTAATCTTACAAGAGACGTTATGGTAGGTGGAAATAACGAGAAGGCTTTTTTGAAGGTAGCAAGGGAGCAGAGTAGCAGAAATAAAAGTAAGCTATTTCGGGGATTACTCGTTACTATAGAAGAGATTATAATATTTATTATTATAAATTAAGGTGGTACCGCGATCATTCGTCCTTATGGATGAATGATTTTTTTTGGAGGGAATATGAGAAGAGAGACAAAATTATTTATTATTCCAAATGAGGATATATTAGAAGAATCAGAAATATGCTTTGAACGTACTTTAAAACGTCAAGAAAAACATCTTTTATATATGAGAGAGTTTGCTAAAAAGTATCATTTAGAAGAGCATCTTAGTTTGGAAGATAGTAATATCGCTCCAATAGAAATTGCTCACCTTGGGCATTTATTAATCAAAACGAATTGTGATTTTTTACCTATTATGCAAATATATATTCCAGAAGAGGTTACATCAAGACAGAGAGAATGGTTCTTGGAATATAGAAATGAACTTTCTTCTTATTCCGTCATTTTATGTCATAGTTATCTAGAAAATAGTAAAAATTTTTTTGATAATGTACACGAGGTTTATAAGGAAATAGAAGAAAAATATCAAGTATATGTCAATAGAAGGGATGATAACAATGTTAGAAAAAAAATATAATCATAAAGAAGTTGAAAAAAATCGTTATGAAGAATGGAAGAAAAAAGGATATTTTGAGGCACCAATGGATGATAATAAAACACCATTTTGTATTGTAATTCCACCTCCTAATGTAACAGGAAAACTTCACTTAGGACATGCTTGGGATACCACACTACAGGATATTATCATTCGGTATAAGAGGATGAATGGTTTTGATTGTTTGTGGTTACCTGGAATGGATCACGCAGGAATTGCAACACAGGCGAAAGTAGATAAAAGACTAAAAGAAGAGGGAATAATGCCTAGAAGTATTTCTCGTGAAGAATGGTTAGGTCATGCTTGGAGTTGGAAGGAAGAGTATGCTGAAAACATTCATGCTCAATGGGCGAAACTTGGAATATCAGTAGATTATTCCAAAGAGAGATTTACATTAGATGAAGGCTTAAATAATGCTGTTAATTATGTATTTATAGAGCTTTATAAGAAAGGATTAATCTATAGAGGAGAGAAAATTATCAACTGGGATCCAGTACAAATGACAGCTCTTTCTAATGAAGAAGTATTTTATAAAGAAGATGAAGGAGCTTTTTACCATATAAAATACTTTATTGAAGGAGAAGATGATTATCTAGAGATTGCAACGACGCGACCTGAGACGATGTTTGGGGATACTGCAGTTGCAGTAAATCCAGAAGATAATCGCTATAAGCATTTAATTGGTAAAAATGTAATTTTACCAATTGTAAATAAGAAAATCCCAATTGTAGGAGATATTCATGCTGATCCTGAGTTTGGAACAGGATGCGTAAAAATCACTCCAGCACATGATCCTAACGACTATGAAGTAGGAATTCGTCATAATTTGGAGCGAGTAATTGTTATGAATCTAGATGCGACGATGAATGAAAAAGCGGGAAAATATGAAGGGATGAGCAGAGAAGAGTGTAGAGAAAAATTAGTAGAGGAATTAAAAGAAAAAGATTTGCTCATTAAAATAGAGAAGATGACGCACTCTGTTGGGCATAGTGAAAGAAGCGATGCTGTAGTAGAACCGTATTTGTCAAAGCAATGGTTTGTCAAAATGAGACCTCTTGCTGATAGAGTTTTAGAAAATCAAAAAAATAACGAGACTAAAGTTAATTTTGTACCAGAAAGATATGAAAAAACAATGAATCACTGGATGGAGATTACCTATGACTGGTGTATTTCGAGACAGCTTTGGTGGGGACACAGAATTCCTGCTTGGTATAAAGAGGATGAGGTAAAAGTACAAGTAGAATCCCCTGGGGAAGGTTGGGTACAAGATAGCGACGTCTTAGACACGTGGTTTTCTAGTGCCCTATGGCCTTTTTCCACACTAGGTTGGCCTGATGATACAAAACTTTTTGAAAGATATTATCCAAATAATGTATTAGTAACAGGATATGATATCATTCCGTTCTGGGTAAATCGCATGACTTTTCAAGGATTAGAGTTTACAGGTAAGCGTCCTTTTAAAGATTGCTTAATTCATGGTCTAATACGTGATAAAATTGGTAGGAAGATGAGTAAGTCTTTGGGAAATGGAGTAGACCCAATGGATGTTATTGATACTTATGGAGCGGATGCTCTTCGATATTTCCTAACAACAAACTCTGCTCCAGGAATGGACCTTAGGTACGACGAAGAGAAAGTAAAGTCCTCTTGGAACTTTATCAACAAACTTTGGAATGCTTCTCGTTTTGTTCTTATGAATATAGAGGATGTAGTAGAAAAAGAATGGGAAGAAGAACATTTATCTCTTGCTGACAAGTGGATTTTAACAAAGAAAAATAATGTAATCTTAGAGGTTGTTCGTAATATGGAAAAATACGAATTCCATAACGTAGGAAACGTTTTATATAAGTTTATTTGGGAAGATTTCTGTGACTCTTATATTGAACTTACAAAAAACGATATGGATATGACTACCAAACAAGTGCTTTTTGATGTTTTAACTGCTATTTTAAAATTACTTCATCCTTTTATGCCATATGTTACAGAAGAAATTTATGAGATGCTACCATTAAAAGAGGCAGACTCTATTATGATTAGTTCTTATCCAACATTTAAAGAAGAAGAAATATTTGAGTTAGAAGAAGAAAAATTAAATCATGTTTTAGAAGATATTGTGGCTGTCAGAAATTTAAAAGCAACAAATAAAATTACCAAAGATGCTCTTGTTAAGATAGCATGTAGTGAGGAATTAAAACCTATTTATTTTTCACAACTAAAAATAAAAGAAGAACATATAGTAAATAGCACTCCTGATGGAAAAAGCGAAGTATCTTATCAATCAACAAATATCAAACTAACATACTACTTCGAAACAGAAAAAGTAGATGAAAATATTTTGCAAGAAGAAATAAAAGCTCTAGAAGCAAGTATTATACGCCGTGAAAAACTACTTGCAAATGAAAACTATATAAACAAAGCACCTTCTAATGTCGTAGAACTTGATAGAAAAAAACTGAGAGAAGAAAAAGAAAAACTTATGCATTTAAAAAAATGTTAATTTGTATTAACTAAATCAGTAAAGTGTAAAGTTCTTACGAAAGTATGTTTACTTTCTTTTTCCTGTGATATAATCAAAATATGAAGGTGACGATATGAAAGAATTAAGAACACATCGAGTGGATGATGATTTAGAAAAGTATGGTAGATATATATATGAAAATTTAGACATGGATCAAAAGTTTTATGAAAGTGTTATGGATGAAGTTGATTTACATAAATCAGATGCTTTTCTTGCTTTAGATATTTATCGTTCTTTTAACCAAAAGGTTTCTTATGATGAACTCTTTGCACTTTTTGAACAAGATCAATCTCTTGACTTTATTAGAGATATTTATCAAAAATCTGTAGAAGATATTACAGAAGAGGAGAACTCTGTTATTTGTACCACTTGGGCGACTGCTTTTGCTTATTTTTTAAATAAAAATGGAATAGATGCTGTTGTTAATCAAGAAGTTAATCATGCACAAGTGTTTTTTAAAGCAGATCAGCATATTTTTAGAGCAGATGCTACAGGAAAACTAATTGGTTATGGAGAGAAGAACCAAATGTCTGATCTTACCCGTTGTAAATTAGGAATTTTACCACAGGGGTTCTTAATTTATGAAGAAAATGAACAAGGTTTGATGGAAGAAAAAAACTTTTTTGATTCTTCATTTTATAAAAGTAGTGCTTATCAAGAAAATAAGATAGATGATTATACGATGAATATTTTAGAAGAGTTAAAACAAGATGAGAATTTTTATTCTTATGAAATTCCTGAGGACTTTTCTAACACTTTTTCGCAAATTGCTATGATTTCTGCTATGTTAAGTATGGGTAAGCTTGATACTGTAGGTGGTATTACTTATTTGAAGCATTTGATGAAAGTATTAATTCCAGAAGATGAGAGAAAGAAAATTACATTAGATCATATTAAATTGATAGATGAAGAAGTGGAAGTTTTAGATGTTCATGACATTAACTATGGTGTTATTTTAACATATACTCCTGAAGAGGTCGAAGAACCCAAATGCTGTTTTTTTCATCCTAGTGTTAGTGGGTATAATTTTTTATATTCTAAACATAGTAGTCTTTTGCCTATTAGTGAAGAGGAGGCTTATCATTTGCAAGAGAGAAATGATGATATTGAATTAGAAGTAGAAGAACATCATTATAAAAGAGGGGGAAAATAATGGAGCTTTTAAGAACCATTGCTATGGAGCATATTGAAGAGTTAGAAAAAAAAGAACAAACAGACAAAAGAAAGTTAAAAAGATATTATTTGATATTGGAGCTTTTGAAAGATGAGCAATGTTTTTTTAAAATATCAAAAGAAGATGCTTATCAAATTTTATGTCATTTAGGAATTATAGATCCTATTAAGTATTATAAAAAATTAATTTCACCTGATCAATATATCCAAGTTATGAAAGAAGAGACTTTGTAAAAATTTACAAGGTCTTTCTTTTTCGACAAAATATGTGGGATGTTGTTGTTAAGATAATACTGGTGATAATAATGAATAAAAAATTTCTATTTTCTTTTATATGTGCAATTGCACTTGGAACTATAGTTGGTAAGTATTTTTACAATGAAACTAGTGCTAAAACAGTGTTTTTAGAAGATGATATTATCTTTTTACAACAAGGAGTTTATACCAATAAGAAAAATATGGAAGAAAATATTAAACGAATTGATCCAAAAGTTGTAGTAGAAGATGGCAATAAATTTTATGTTTATGTTGGTATTACTAAGAATAAAAAAAATGCTCAGAAAATTAAAGCTATCTATGAAAAGAAAGGGTATGATATTTATGAGAAGAATTTATCTGTAACAGGAGAAGAATTTAAAAACAACTTGGAACAATTTGATTTATTACTAGAAAAAGCTAGTAAGGAGGAAGAAATTATGACTATTAATGAAGTGGTTTTAGCAAATTATGAGCAAACTTTACAGAAAAGTTAGAGAAATCGCCAATAATAAAATGAGGTGATTTTTATGTATTATCGAGTATCGGAGATGCCTATTGCAGAGCGTCCAAGGGAGAGACTTGTAAGTTATGGGGCAGAGAATTTAAGTGATAAAGAGTTACTTGCTATTCTTTTAAAGACTGGGACAAAAGATAAAGATGTGAATACTCTTGCAACAGAAGTACTTACGAAATATGGTTCACTGCAAAAGTTAGAAAATGCAAGTCTTCGTTCTTTATTAGAAATTAAAGGAATTGGAAAAGTAAAGGCAATTGAGATTTTAGGAGTTATTGAACTAGGAAAGAGAATTTTTTATCAAAAAGAAAATAAATACTTAAAAAAAATGACAACAGCTAAGGAAATATGGGAGAATACAAAATATTTATTTGCTAGTAAAAATCAGGAATGTTTTTATTGCTTATACTTTGATAATAAGCAAAAATTAATAGAGGAGAAATTATTATTTATGGGAACTATTAATAGAAGTGTGGTTCATCCACGGGAAATTTTTAGGGAAGCTTATCTTTTAAGTGCTTCTTCTATCGTTTGTCTTCATAATCATCCATCAGGAGATGTAAGACCCAGTCATGAAGATATCCTTTTTACTAAAAATATTATGGAAATAGGGAAAATGCAAGGAATACCAGTTATTGATCATCTTATTGTAACTGATTATGAATATTATAGTTTTTATGAGAAACATCATAGTTGTATCTAGCGTTATTTTGTACTATAATAAAGGATAGATTTAGAAAGGAGAAAGTTATGTATCATAAAAGAAAGAAAACTAAGAATATTGGTATTGCGATTTTTGTTTTTATAGTTGTTATTATCTTATGCATTATTTCTTTGAGTACCACTAGAAAAGTTACTTTTTTGGAAGATATTTTGAAAACAACTAGTATTACATTTCAAAAGCTTTCGATGTATCCTTTTACTGCCTTGAATAAAAAAAAGGGTATTGATCAATCAGAAAGTTATTTAATTCAGAAAAATGTAAATGAGTCTTTAGAAAAAGAGATTAAGGAGTTAAAGCAAGCTCTTGATTTAAATAAGACCTTAACAGAATATGAACCAGTTAATGCTACTGTACTTTCAAGAAATCGTAGTTATTGGTTACAAAATATTACAATTGATAAAGGAAGGCTCCATGGCTTAGATGAAGATATGGTGGTTGTAACTAGTGATGGACTTCTTGGAAAGGTATCCAAGGCTTATAAGACATCTAGTGAAGTGAAATTAATTACATCTAATGATGTGAATTATAAGATATCTGTTTCTGTTACTACTAATAGTGGGGATATTTATGCTGTTTTAAATGGTTATGACAAGAAGAAAAAAACGATTAAAGTCACTGGTGTTGATAAGACAAGTCAAGTAAATGTAGGGGATGTGATTAAGACAAGTGGTCTTGGGGGAATGTTTCCTAGAGGTATTTATATTGGGACTGTAAAAGAAATTAAGAATGATAAATATGATTTGAGTAAAACACTTTATGTGGAGACAAAACAAAACTTTGATGAGATTCATTACGTTACAGTATTAAGAGGTGTTAGCCATGATTAGTAGTATTGTCATTATTGTTATTTCACTTATATTAGATGGTCTTCTTTCTAACTTTTTACCTTTTATGGTAGGAAATCTTTCCTTTTTTACACCACTTTTTACTGTGATGTCTGTTTTTCTTATTTATCCTTTTTTTAAGAAAAAAGAGAAGATTACTTATTTTATAATGATTGCTATTACTGGTATTTTTTATGATTTACTTTATACTAATTTACTTTTCTTTCATGCTATTATTTTTGCTATTTTAGGTGCTATAGTAATATTGTTATATCGCTATTTGGATATTAATTTTTTAATGGTATTGATAGAATCTATTATTCTCATCTTTCTCTATCAAGGAATTACTACATTTTTATTTTTTGTGATGTCTGTTGTACCTGTTTCTTTTTCTGACTTTCTATATTTAGTAGAGCATACTTTACTTATTAATATTATTTATACACAAATAGGTTATTTTATTATTCGTCTGTTACCAAAGAAATATTTAGGATTATCTATTAATTAAATCTCTCATATTTCTTTTTTTGTTTGCATATTATTCATTGGAGGGATACTTATGAATCGTTATGAGTATGAGCAAGTAAGACGGAATGTTAAAACAAAACGTAAATTAAAGAAAAGTGTTAAAAATTTTATTAGTCGTGTTATGATTACTGTTATTTTATTTTTGGTTGCATTAATTCTTGTACGAGACAATAAAGAATTTAAGAAATTTTTAGTTGATCATGTTTATAATAAAAGTTTTCAATTTACGGAAGCAAAAAAAGTATATGAAAAATATTTTGGTAAAGTCTTATCTGTAGATAAAATTGTTCCAGAAGAAGAGGCTGTTTTTAATGAAAAAATCAATTATAAAAAGAGTAATGTTTATAAGGATGGAGTGGAGTTAGAGGTACAAAAAGAATATCTAGTTCCTGCTCTTGAAAGTGGGATTGTTGTTTTTATGGGGGAAAAAGAGGAATATGGTACTACTGTTATTATTCAACAGATTAATGGTGTGGATGTGTGGTATTCTAATATAGATGCTAAAGATATTAAAATGTATGATTATGTAAAGAAAGGGACTTTAATTGGGCAGACAAAGTCTAAGAAGTTATATTTAGTATTTCAAAAAGAAGGGAAGTATTTAAGTTATAAAGAATATATTTAATTATTTTTCTATTAGTCCTTTTGTCTTTTTGTTTGCCTTTCTCTCTATTTTAACTGGTGCATTTATGCCATTTCTTTTGTTAATGATGATTGTATTAGTACATGAGTTAGGACACTTTTTATGTGCGATTCTTTTAAATATCCCAGTTGATAAAATTTGTCTTTATCCGTTTGGTGGTATTTCTAAATTTAAGAATAAAATTAATATTCCATTAAAACATGAATTTTTGATTTTAATTATGGGACCACTTACTCAAATTATTTTTATGTTAGTTATTAAAAACTACCTTCCTTTTACCTATCAAGAAATATTTCTTATTTATAATCGTAATATTTTAATGTTTAATCTTTTACCTGTTTATCCCTTAGATGGTGGAAAACTTTTCAATATTCTATTGGCTTTTCGAATGTCTTATCGGAAAAGTTTTCAGTCCTCTCTTTTCTTTTCTTTGTTAGTGGTCCTGTTCTTATTTGTTTTCTTACTGAAAGATATGAAGTTAAACTTGTTCTTACTTATCCTGCTTTTACTATTTCGAATTTATGAAGAGTATAAAAGAAGAAAGGTTTATCAAGAGAAATTCTTGCTTGAACGATATTTGGAACCCAATCATTTTAAAAAGAGGTGTAGAGTAGAAAAGGTAACAGAGTTTAGACGAGATTATCAACATATTGTAAAAGGGAGTACAAGGTATTATACCGAAAAAGAGGTTCTAGAAAAAAAATTCCATCATCATAAAAATATGATATAGTCATCTAGAAGAGGTGAGCAGATGTATTTATTTCATGTATTGAATAAGAAAAAATATGCACTATGTTTTATGAATGCATTCTTAGAAAATATGGCACTCTATATCATGCCAGTTATTTTATCTATTTTATTAACGATTCCTTTTACTTTAGAAAAATTTAAGTTACTAATCATTTTAACCATTTTATTTAAAGTACTAGAAATCTTTTTTGATGTGTTATGGAATGTTTATGTAGAGCCGTTTTTAGAAAAAAGTAAGAAGGATTTACACTTGTCTTATTTTAGGAGAATTTGTAATATGAATATGGCACGTATTAATAATAGTCATACGGGATACTTAAAAAAACAAATAGATACCGTTTAAGGAAAACTTATGTTTAGGAAAAAGAATATCAGAAGAAGATTTGAAAGTATATTTAGAGGATGCTGGGTTAATGAACTGGGTGGATAGTCTCGAAAAGGGACTTGATACTCTAGTAGGAGAAAAAGGGGTAAAACTATCAGCTGGTCAGAAGCAAAGACTTAATATTATTAGAGGGATTTTACTTGATAAGGAAATTTATATTTTGGATGAGCCAACATCAAATTTAGATAGTATCTCAGAAGAAAGAATTTATCATATGATTTCAACATATTTAAAGGATAAGACTTGTATTATTGTAACACATCGACCAAAGTTAGTAGAAGTTTGTAATAAGCACTATTTATTTGAAAATAGAGTGATGGTTGAGAAAAAGGGTATTTAGTAGTGAATACTTTCTTTTTCTATATAAATTGAATCTGGTTTATTTCAGTTTTCTGGAAGTATTTAAATAGAAATTCTTAATTTTTTAGATTCCTTATTTTATCGTTATCATGTCATATAAAAGGTAGTAGATGAATAAAATAGGCTAGGTGAGAAAATGAGAATTATAGCACAAAAAACAAATAGCTTAACAACCTCTGACTTTTTAAAAAATAGTTTGGGAAAAGATTTTATTGATGCGATGAGTGTAAGTGTTACTTATACAAAAGATAATAAAATTGTCGTCTATAATGCACCTACTTCTGATGGTGCTATTACAAATACAATTAATATTAGTACACTAGGAGAGCTGCAAGGATATGAAATTGTCCTTCTAGAAGTGATGCTAAAGGAGCTAAATACTAGCTCAAAACAAAAAGCTCTCTATATCAATTTAGCTCCCTATAATCCTGGAGTTTTAAGTGATGAAAATATTGAGTACGTTAGTAAAAGAATGAATGAATATGTAAGTGAGTTAAAAAGAGTAATACAATTGTATCCAAAAGTAACAGTCCATATTCATAGTATTAATAGAAACTTAATTTCCATATTAAAAGAAAAAATGCCAACTAATAGAATAGGTTTTGCTGTGACAGGAGCTGATATTACTTTTGTGGATGTAGATTACTATGTATTACTAGCAACAGTTCAAAATGATTTAATTATTGATACACTATTAAAAAATAAGAAAGAAGTAATTATATATGTCTATTCAGATTACTATATTTCTTATTTATATGATCATTATTTAGGTGAAAAGTCTACTCCATATTTACAGGAGACTTTTGAAAAACTCGGATTTATGGGAAATTATCCTGAAATTATTTATAAAGTTTTTCAGAACTAAAAAAGTATTCATTAAATACTAGCACTTAAATATTCCAAATCATTATTATTTTTGCTACTAATAGATGAAACTAATTCTTCATCTGTTTTTGTGTCTTTTATATCTTTATGTACCAGTTATATATACTTAGAAAATTTTATATTTTTTGCAAAAACTTTTATTTGTTCGATTGTTTAAACGTTACAGCTATTATATAATTGTTTCAGGAACATTTAATAAGTTGGGTGGAGCCAAACTTCGAAAAAGAAGGGAGGCGATACAATGAACAAGAAAGATATTTTAATCTTTGCTCTAGTAATGATTATCTTCCTTTTACTATTATTGTTATTTATTACTTTAATATAAAAGAAATCCACCTAACTCTAGCACACGCGGATTTAGGTGGAAACCAATTTAATTTGGCAACATTCAACATCAGCGTATTGAATGTTCCTCTTTTTTTATTGTATGCAAGTTTCCTTGACATATTCATAATAACATAAAAACGACTTTTTGACAAGTCGTTTTGCTTAATACCCGAAAAGTTCGAGTTTCCTATCAATCTGGTGGAGAATAGGAGGATCGAACTCCTGACCTCCACGGTGCAAACGTGGCGCTCTCCCAGCTGAGCTAATTCCCCAGATATATGCTTTTTGCATCAACAAATTGATTATATCATAGCAAAATTTTAAAAGTCAATACTTTTTTTTCGAAAAACTCGTATACTAATTAGTAGAAAGAGGTGTGATATGCTTCAAATAATAAAAACATTTTTTAAGGAAAACGACAAAAAAATAATCTTTACATTTTTAAGTCTCTATATCTTAGTTATCATTTCTATGATAATCCAGTTAATAATTGGCAATTTTCAAAATGCTCTTTATTGCATTCTGGCATTAATCCTATTTTTAATTCCTTATATCATTGATAAAAAAACCAGAATTTCCCTTCCTAATACTTTAGAAATTATCATTTTATTTTTTATCTTTTCTACTACTATTTTAGGTGAAATTCGTAATTTTTATACAACATTTCCCCATTGGGATACAATGATGCATACACTAAGTGGCATCATATGTGCGGTGATTGGTTTTTCACTTGTTAATATTTTAAACGATTCCAATAGAAGTTTTATGAGGCTTTCTCCTGTTTTTGTCTGCCTTGTTGCCTTTTGTTTTTCTATGACAGTAGGCATTTTGTGGGAATTCTTTGAGTTTGTAGGGGATTTTTATTTTAACAAAGATATGCAAAAAGATGAGATTGTAACGAAAATATCATCTGTAAAACTAAATGAAAAAGGGGAAAATATTCCTGTAATACTCACGAAAATTGATAAAACAATCATTTATAGCAATCACTATAAAAAAACAGTAATAATAGAAGATGGTTATCTGGATATTGGTTTAAAAGACACAATGAAAGACCTATTTGTAAACTTTATTGGTGCACTTTCTTTCTCCATACTAGGTTTTTTCTACTTGAAAAAACAAGAAGGATATAAAATAACAGAACTCTTTCTTCCTAAATTAAAAGAAAAGGAGTAGAAAAAAAATCTTTTTCCTGTATAATAGAAATAGAAAAGAGGTTAGTAGTATGAGGGTATTATTATATACAGAAGTAGAAAATATTGTATCAAAGGCAGGGATTGGAAAGGCAATAAAGCATCAACAAAAAGCACTAGAAAGTGTAGGAGTAGAATACACTCTAAACCCCAAAGATGATTATGATATAGTAGATTTAAACCTATATGGCCCAAAGTCTTATCATCTAGCCAAATGTGCTAAAAAGGCAGGGAAGAAAGTAGTCTATCACGCTCATTCAACAGAAGAAGACTTTAGAAATTCATTTATCCTCTCCAACAAGCTCGCACCAACTTTTAAAAAATGGCTAGTAAAGTGCTATAGTCAAGCAGATTATATTATCACACCAACACCATATTCCAAAATGTTATTAGAAGGCTATGGTCTAAAACAACCGATTCGTGCTATCTCCAATGGAATCGACCTTGATTTTTTTAAGTTAAGTAAAAAGGAAAAAACAGAATTTAGAAAAACCTATGGTTATAAAAAGGAAGATATTGTGATTGTTGGTATTGGACTTTATTTAGAGAGAAAAGGAATTCTAGATTTTGTAGAACTCGCACGCCGTATGCCAGAATATAAGTTTATTTGGTTTGGGCACGTAAATAAAGCTGTTATTCCTAAAAAAATCAGAAAAGCTCTAAAAGTAAATCTTCCTAATTTAAAATTTCCAGGTTATGTAGAACCATCAATGATTCGCACAGTCTTAAAGGAAGTAAACCTCTATATTTTTCCAACACTAGAAGAAACAGAAGGAATCCCAGCAATGGAAGCATGTGCTATGAAGTGTGACGCGATTGTTCGTGATATTCCCGTTTTTGAGGGATGGTTAGAGGATGGAAAGAATATTTATAAAGCAAAAGATATTGATGACTTCGAAATAAAAATAAAAAAAATAATAAAGAAAGAATTACCATCTTTAGTAGAAGAGGGCTATAAGGTAGCACAGTCTCGCGATATTAAAAAAATAGGTCATGAGTTAAAAGAAGTATATGAAGAGGTTATGAGATAACTCTTTTTGGTACTATAAAAGTGTAATACTTAATTACAGAAATGTGATTGAATATT
>CAMNSB010000028.1 GCA_946554325.1 uncultured Mycoplasmatota bacterium | reverse complement strand
CCCTAGACCCACTGATTAAGAGTCAGTTGCTCTACCAACTGAGCTAACAGTCCAATTTGAAATTACAATACTAATTATAACAGTATTTCATTGTAATTTCAATATTTTTCATCACTTTTTTCTATTCCATCTTTCATTTATGATGAAACAGTAAGTAATTTTTCTTGTTTACTCATGAATATATGATAAATAACAAGTAAAAGAATCATACCTACGCAAATACTTCCTGATAAAAGAAAGCTTTCTTTAACCATCTTATCAAAGAATGAAAAGATATAAGAAATTTCTTGTTTAAAAATAAGTTGATTCATAGCATATAATAGCAAAGTAATAAGGATAGAAATCACACTAGCGACTAAAATAGTAATAGAATTAATTTTCAACCACTTCATATCCTTCCATTTGAATGCTAAAATTCCCAAAAATGAAATTATCATAATAGTAAATACAATAATCACTAATGTAGTACTAAAGAAAAAACGAAAGAAATTTAAAGTCACTTTCTCATCTGCAGTAAGAGACTGATCTAAAGTATTTATCTTTGCTATATCATCTAAATAAGCACTAGCATTTTCATCAAGATGTTTTATAATCTTATCTTTTTCTTCTTCAGAAATAGTATAATCTCCACCTTTATTAATCGTATCAATAGCATCCGCAACTATTTTTTTTAATTCTTCCTCCGTAATAACAGACTGTTCTTTTCCTGTTATAATATAATCAGAAATATTACCAACAATAGATGCTGCTAGTTCTCTCATTTCATCACTTTCCATCAGTTTTTGCATAACATCTTCTTTTATTTCCTCCTGTTTTCCACCTGAAGTAGCAGAATTTAGTCGCTCATGAATGATATCACTTAAAAGATTATTTTCTTCTAAATGATCAGAAGTACTTTTTAAAACTACTTCTTTAATATTATCTTTATGAAAAGCATGTTGAAATGGTATTAAAAATAAAAGTGATAAAGAACAAAACTCCAATAATAAAATAAAAATAACGACGAAAAAACTTTTTAAGGATTTTCCCATCCTAAACACCTCCATAAAACTTATTATAACACCCTCAGTGGAATTAGACAAATAACGCTGTTTATGATATAGTAAATCTAGAAAAAATAGAGGTGGATACAAAAAATGAAGGACAAAAATAAACGTTTAACCCCTTCTATAAAGGAAGGATTAACAAAACAAGAAGTAAATACCCAAAAACAGGCAGGACGAATCAATACACTTTATGAGGATAATGGAAAAAGTACGAGTGATATTATAAAAAGTAATGTCTTTACTCTTTTTAATATAATTAATATCATATTAGCAATTGCCATTATTTGTGTAGGATCTTTTAAAAATTTAACATTTATGGGAATTATTATTCTAAATACTTGTATTAGCATCATTCAAGAATTGCGTTCTAAGAAAGCATTAGATAAATTAAAAATTTTATCAAATAAAAAAGCAAAAGTAATTCGTGATAAAAAAGAAGAGTGGATAGAACTTGGGGAAATCGTTCTAGATGATATTATTATCTATAAAATGGGGGATCAAGTAGTAGTAGACTCTATTATGAAAGAAGGGGAAGTCCTAGTAAATGAATCTTTTATTACTGGAGAAGCAGAAAATATTTTAAAAAGAGAAGGGGATATGTTATTATCTGGTAGTTTTATAGTGAGTGGAAAAGCGACATGTCAAGTAGAACATATTGGACTAGATAATTATACAGCTAAAATCTCTAGTGGCACCAAATATCTAAAACCAGTCTCTTCTGAAATCATGCGTTCCCTAAATAAAATTGTACAGACAATATCATTTCTAATTGTACCAGTTGGAATACTGTTATTTGCAAAACAATTATATTTAGACGGAAATACTATAGAAAATGCCGTAGTATCAACAGTAGCAGCCTTAATTGGAATGATTCCCGAAGGACTTGTTCTTCTTACTAGTACAGTATTAGCAGTAAGTGTAATTCGTCTTTCAAAAAGCAAAGTCTTAGTACAAGATTTATATTGTATTGAAACACTAGCACGAGTAGATACCGTTTGTCTAGATAAAACAGGAACCATTACAGAAGGTTGCATGGAAGTAGTAGATATCATATCTTGTGATGAAAAAGATTATAAAGAACTAGTGGGAAATATAATCCATGAGTTAGATGAAGAAAACCCAACAGCCCTTGCTCTAAAAAAAGAGTTTAAGCAAACAGATAAATTACATATCAAAGAAAAAATTCCTTTTTCATCACAGAAAAAGTATAGTGGAGTAATTGCAAAAGAAGGGACCTATTATATAGGTGCTCCAGAGTTTATACTAAAAAATAATATGAAAAACTATCAAAAGAAGATAGAAGAATATAGTAAAAAATATCGTGTCATAGTACTTGCTAAAGAAAAGGAGAAAAAAAATGAAGCCTTAGCATTTATTTTACTTCAAGATAAAATTAGAGAAAGTGCTCATAATACACTAGAATACTTTAAAAAACAAGGAGTAGATATCAAAATCATCTCAGGAGATAATTCACTTACAGTTTTAAATATAGCAACACGTGCAGGTCTAGATAAAGATGCTAAAGCAATAGATGCTTCTACTTTAAAAAGTGAACAAAAAATAATAGAGGCAATTGAAAAATATACAGTTTTTGGACGTGTTGCCCCAGAACAAAAACAAGACTTTGTAGTGGCGTTACAAAATAAAAATCATGTAGTTGCTATGACTGGAGATGGAGTAAATGATGTTTTAGCCTTAAAGGAATCTGATTGTTCTGTTGCAATGGCAAGTGGAAGTGATGCAACCAAAAATGTAAGTCAAATAGTACTATTAAACTCTGACTTTTCATCAATGCCTAAAATTGTAGCAGAAGGAAGAAGAACAATCAATAATATAGAAAGAAGTGCTTCACTATTTTTAGTAAAAACAATTTATGCTACACTGTTATCGTTTATATTTTTATTTATTGATATGCCATATCCCTTTATTCCTATTCAGCTAACCCTAACAAGTGTAGTAACAATTGGTATTCCATCTTTTATCTTAGCACTAGAACCAAACAAGGAATTAGTAAAAGGAAAGTTCTTACCCAATGTATTAAAAAAGGCAATTCCACCAGCATTAACCATTGTATTAAATATTGTAGTAATATTTATTGCTAGTAACATGTGTACATTAACAACACAGCAAATATCTACACTATCAGTAATTGTAACAGGCTATACTTCTTTTATATTACTTTATAAAGTTTGTTCTCCATTCAATTTACTAAGAAAAGTTTTATTTACTACAATGTTTATATTATTTACGATAGGACTTTTTATACTAAAAGATTTATTTGCTTTTTCTAATTTGGACTTATCTATGATTATTATCATTATAATATGTGTTACTTTGTCTCATGCAATTTATGCTTTAATAGAAGACACAGTAAATAATGTATTAACATATTTCAAAAGACAACATCCTATTTCAATGAAATAAAAAAATAAATATTATGCCAACAAAAAACGCAAAAAAAACTTTTTTGCGTTTATTTCATTATGGCGGAGCAGGAGGGATTTGAACCCTCGCGCCAGTTGCCCGACCTATACCCTTAGCAGGGGCACCTCTTCAGCCTCTTGAGTACTGCTCCATTTAGGATAAATACTAATGCATCCGTACTTATAATGTTATCGTAATTAGAAAGTATTGTCAATAATTTTTGCATTTTTATCAACGTTCAAAGAAAAAAGTAGTAATAAAACTACTTTTAATTCAAAATGGTGACCAGTACGGAATTCGAATCCGTGAATGCTGCCGTGAAAGGGCAGTGTGTTAAGCCACTTCACCAACTCGCCATATGGCGCCCCAACTAGGACTTGAACCTAGGACCCCTTGATTAACAGTCAAGTGCTCTAACCAACTGAGCTATTGAGGCAAAAAAATGGTGGTCCTGATAGGACTTGAACCTATGACCCCACGCTTATCAAGCGTGTGCTCTAACCAACTGAGCTACAGGACCAAAAATAAATGAATTCTTCTATATCTTACACTATTTTCTTTTATTTGGCAAGACTTAAAATAATTTTTTTTGAAGAACCACTACTAAAATACTATAAATTTTATGAAAAAGCAAGAATTTTATACCAATTTAAATAAAATTCTTCATTAACGAAGAATTTATCTTGCAAGAATAGATAATAAGATTAAGGCCAGATTATGCATCATATGCATACTAATAGGAGCAAAAATAGTATCCGTTTTGCTATAAATATAAGCAAATGCAATCCCTAAAGAAGAGTAAGGAATAATATATAGAAGTTCTAATGGGGTAGAGAAACTAGTGATAACATGTAAAGCTCCAAAAATAAATCCAGAAGTAAAAATAAAAATCCATTTTTTCTTTAAAATATTACGAAAGGCTTTTCGAAATGTTAATTCTTCAATAATAGGTGCAATAATACCAGCATTAAAAAGCATTAACAAAGGAAGTGTAGTAATCATACCTTGCACCATTTTTTCATTAGTCGCTCCTCCAGCATGTAAAAGAAAGCTTAATATCATATTAGAACATGCCATCGCAACAAGTCCTAAAAACCAATAGCGAAAACTAATATCTAAATAGAAAAGAGGCTTTTTTCTAAATCGTTTCCATTCTACCTGTAGTTCCTTTCTATAAAGAAGAAAGAGAGTAATCAAAACAACAATATTAGAAAATAAACTTAAATAAATACTTGTAGTAGCAGAAATACTTTCTAAATCAATATCAAAAAGTAGAATAGGAATAACTTGAAAATATCGCCCATAGTAAAATAGTAGAAAAACGAGAATACTTTGTAGTATTATTTTTATATATTTTTTATCTTTTATCTTTTCCATCATTTTTATCACCTATTGTTAATATATCATAATTAAGGCAGATTGAAAAGAAAAATAAGAGTAGGAAAATAGATATGAGTATGATAAAATAAACGAGAAGAGGTGACTGAAATGAAAGAGGAGTTAATTGATGTTTTAGATGAAAATGGCGTTCTTACGGGAGAAGTTTTAACAAGAAGCGAAGTTCATAAAAAAGGACTATGGCATCGTTCAATTGTTGTTGCTATCGTTAATGAGAAAAATGAAGTTTTATTACAACAGAGAAGTGCAAACAAAGAAAAAAATGCTAATATGTGGGATATATCTGTTGCAGGGCATATATCTTCAGGACAAGATTCTCTATCTACAGCCGCTAGGGAGATTAATGAAGAAGTTTCTATCCAACTTGGCTATAGAACAGAGATTAAAGATTTTAGATATATGTATTCTTTTCGAAAGGAACAAAAGTTTAGAGAGGATTTTATTGAACGTCAGTTTTATGATTTCTTTATTCTTAGAACTTCAGGACTTGATGATAAGACATTATATTTTCAGGAAAGTGAGGTTCAGGCTGTTAAATTTGTAAATTTAACAGAATTAGAAAACTTGATTGAAGAGAAGAAAATTGTAGAAAGGCCAGAAGTCTATGAAGTTTTGATGAGATTCTTATTTCGCTTTTAAATTTGTTATTTGAAAGGTTTTATAAGTAAAATTTAAGATATTGGAATAGGTGTTCTATCTTTTCCTCTTTTTTATTGCTTGAATTTAAGAAATTGCTTATTTTACAAGAAAAAGAAAGTAATGTATGGTATATAAAAAAGGAGAATTTATCATGCAAAGACCAATATTAAAAAGGAAAATAAGCAGAAAGAATAGTTATGAATTAAAAGAACTAAAAGAAGAAGAGAGAATACCATTAGTCTCATCCACTATGTTTGAGGTGATGCTAAATAATGAATCAAGAAAAAAGTATGTTAGTTATCTACTATCTTTAATACTAGAAAAAGATATGAAAAAGAAGTATTAGAAAGTGAATGTGTAAAACTATCTAACATTGAATCTCATAATAAGTGTTATCATTTGCTACCAGACTTTATTTCTAACTGTTTCTTACTTGGAGCAGAGATAAACTATATTGTACCTACTAAAAAGCAGTTTCAAATTATAGAAAAATGTGGAGATAATACAAAGTTATTAGAAGATATTAGAAGAGAAAGTAATGAGCAGACTCTTCTTCATTATGATATAAGAATGAATCATATTAAAGAGAGGATGAAAGATAGAAAAGCATCTTCTTTGCAATGGGATGAACTAACAAAAATAGAAAATGTATATTTAGAAATCAAAAATAGGAATAACAAAAATAAGAGTTAAGTATACTATTAAAAAAATGCTATTAAAAAAATATTTGGTATTTTACTATATTTGTGCTATAATGAGAAACAGAAAGGAGTGGGAACAAAAAAAGTCCCACTCTTTCATTTCGTAGGAGGTGGATATTGTGACAGAAAAAGTAAAAGAATTAGTAGATAGTGCAGTTTGTGATTTAGGATTATTCGTAAGCGAAGCGTATATAAGCAAAGAAGATAATATTACATCACTTAACATTATCTTAGATAGTGATAGTATTATTGACCTAGATTTAATCACAGAAGCATCCCGCATTATTAATCCGATTATGGATGATGCTGATTTAGTGGATGGAGAATATGTGCTAGATATTAGTTCTAAAGAGAAGGGAGAAGTAAAAGATGAATAGTAAAGAATTTTTAAATGCAGTAGATAATATTGTAAAAGAGAAAAATATTGACCCAGATGTTGTATATGATGCAATGGAGCTTGCACTTACTTCTGCTTATAAGAAAAACTTTAAATCTAAAACAAATGTAAAAGTATCTATTAATCGTGAAACAGGTGAAATTAAAGTTTACTCTTATTTAACTGTAGTAGAAGATGGCAAGATGACAAAAGAAGAATATGAAGATTATTTATTTGAACACTACACGGATGAAGATGAGGAAGAAGACGAGGATAGTGTAGAAGAGGAGAATGAAGAAGGAGATGAGGGAGCAAAAGAAGAGAAAAAAATATCTTTCTTTAATCCCGATATTGAAATTAAATTAAGTGAAGCAAAAAAGATTAATAAAACTCTAGAAGTAGGAGATACCATTGATACAGAAGTTACCCCAAAAGATTTTGGACGAGTTGCAACTTCTACTGCCAAACAAGTAGTTGTTCAAAAAATTCGTGAAGCAGAGAGAAATAGTATTATGGGTGAGTTTGGAGATAAACAAGATGAGTTATTAATTGGAACTGTAGCTTTAGAAGATACGGATAATTATTTCATTGACCTAGGTAGAACAAATGGAATCCTACCTAAAAAAGATATTATTCCAGGTGAGAAGATTGAAATGGGTAGTCAAATTAAGGTTTATGTAACAAAAGTAGATAACAATGGCAAAAACTTGCTTGTGCTACTTTCTCGTAATCATTATGGTTTTGTTAAACGCTTATTTGAGCTTGAGATTCCAGAACTTTCTGATGGTACTATACTTTTATATAGTGTAGCAAGAGACGCTGGCGCTCGTAGTAAAGTAGCAGTATATTCGGAAAATCCTAATGTTGACCCAATAGGAGCTTGTATTGGAGAAAAAGGAAGTCGTATTGCTAGAATTATTGAAGAGTTGCATGGAGAAAAGATTGATGTCATAAGATATGATAAGGACCCGGCTGTATTTATTGAAAATGCACTTTCTCCTGCAAAAGATTTATCTGTTTTAATTACAGACCCTAAAAAGCAAGAGGCAATTGTTGTTGCTGATGATGATAACTTTTCACTTGCCATCGGTAGACGTGGTCAAAATGCTCGTCTTGCTAGTCGCTTGACCCACTATAAAATTGATATTAAAAATTATGAACAAGCAAGAAGTGAAGGCATTAATTTAAGAAAAGAAGACTAAAATAAAAGGAGGAAGTAGGAATGAAAGTAAGAAAAATACCAATGAGAACTTGTGTAGTTACCAAAGAACAACTTCCTAAATCAGAATTATTACGCATTGTTCGTATGCCTGATGGACAAGTAGAACCAGATGAGACGGGAAAGAAAAATGGCCGTGGTGCTTATATTAAACTGGATTTAGAAGTATTAAAAAAGGCAGAGAAAAGTAAAATTTTAGAAAGACGTCTTGAGTGTTCTATAGATGAGGATACGTATTTAAAAATTGAAGAAATAATAAGAAAGAAGAGAGGTGAAGAGAAATGATGACAATACTAGAATATGCAGAGGATGTAGGGAAAACTGTAGAAGAAGTTAAGACTTTATGTGATAAAATTGGCATTTCTTATGAGACAGAAGAGAGTACATTAAGTGATGATGATATCACTCTTTTAGACAATGAGTTACAGGACCAGGTGGATTATATCGATGGGGATATGGATGAAGATGAGGTTTTAGAAAAACTAGAAGAGGAACTTACTTATGATAAAGCATTAGACCTTGCCCAAAAGACGAATATTGATTTAGATGAAAATAGAAGCTTTGAAAAAGTAAAATCAAAAGCAGTAAAGAAAAATGATACGAAGAAAGATTTCTTAAAAGAGCGTAAAAAAATTTATAAACATCGTGAAAAACTGCAAAGTAACGAACAGGAACAAGATGAAAATACCATTCTTTATAAAGAGGGGATGACTGTATCAGAGGTAGCTAGTGCCTTAGAGGTAGCAACAACTGAAATAATTAAAAAATTAATGCAACTAGGAATGATGGCAAATCAAAATCAAGCTTTAGACTATGATACCGTAGAAGTACTAGTAAGTGATTATAATAAAGTACTAAAAAAAGAGGAGTCTGCTGATATTTCTAATTTTGAAGAGTATGAGATTGCAGATAGTGCAGATGATTTGATAGAACGTCCACCTGTTGTTACTATTATGGGACATGTTGACCACGGGAAGACGACTCTACTAGATATGATTCGTAAAAGTAATGTAGCAAGTGGGGAAGCAGGAGGGATTACTCAAGCGATCGGTGCTTACTCTGTTACTTGTAACGATAAGAAAATTACATTTATTGATACACCAGGACATGAAGCATTTACTGAAATGAGAGCACGTGGAGCTTCTGTTACTGATATTGTTATTATTATTGTAGCAGCAGATGATGGGGTGATGCCACAAACAAGAGAGGCTATTGACCATGCGAAGGCGGCAAAGGTCCCTATTATTGTAGCTATTAATAAAATTGATAAAGAAAATGCTGATGTTGACCGTGTAATGGCAGGGCTTGCCGAAAATGGTCTTACTCCAGAGGAATGGGGAGGAGACACGATTGTGAATAAGATTTCAGCAGCAACGGGAGAAGGGGTGAATGCTCTTTTAGAAAATATCTTATTGATTGCAGAAATGGAAGAATATAAAGCAAATCCTGCTCGTTATGCCACAGGTGCTGTTATTGAGTCTCGTATGGATAAGCATCTAGGTTCTGTTGTAAGTCTTTTAATCCAAAATGGAACTCTTCGTCTTGGGGACCCTATTGTTGTTGGAACGTCTAGTGGAAAGGTTCGAACACTAAAGAATGATTTGGGACAAAACATTGTAGAAGCATTACCATCTACGCCAGTTGAGGTAACAGGGCTTTCTACCCTTCCTTCAGCAGGGGATAAATTTATGGCATTTGAGACTGAAAAACAAGCAAAACAAATTGCGGAAGAGCGAAGAATTCGTGCCAAAGAAAAAGATACCAATCGTAGCGGTATGACTTTAGAAGATTTATTTGGACAAATAAAAACAGGAATGAAAGAGATTAATATTATTTTAAAAGCAGATGTTGCGGGAAGTTTAGAAGCAGTTCGTTCTTCACTTGAAAAAATTGAAGTAGAAGGCGTACGTATTCAAGTGATTCGTGGTGGTGTTGGTGCTATTACTGAAAGTGATATTGTACTTGCTCAAGCATCAAATGCTATTATCATAGGCTTTAACGTTCGAGGTTCTCTTAAGACAATGGAACTTGCAAAAGAGAAAGATATTGAGATTAGAAATTATGATATTATCTATAAAGTAGTAGAAGATATGGAAGACGCTATGAAGGGACTTCTTGACCCAGAGTATGAGGAAAAAGTAACAGGAACATTAGAAATTCGTCAAATATTTAAATTTTCTAAAGTAGGACTGATTGCTGGTTGTCATGTAACAAGTGGAACTGTTAAGAATAATAGTAATGCTAGAATTATTCGTGATGATGTCGTAGTCTACACTGGAAAAATCAAAACGCTACAAAGGGAAAAAGACCAAGTGAAGGAAGTTGGCAAAGGAATGGATTGCGGATTAACACTAGAAAACTGTCAAGATTACAAAGAAAATGATATCATCGAAGTATACGATTTAGTAGAGATAAAAAGATAGGAGAAATCATCATGGCAAATATTAGAATAGAGAGATTAGAGTCTACTTTTCAAGAAGAACTTAGTATGATTCTAATGACTGAACTAAAAGATGAAGATATTCGTTTTGTAACAATCACTGGTTGTGATATCACAAGTGATTTAAGTTTTGCAAAAGTCTATGTGACAGTACTAGATGAGAAAAAAAGAAAAGAAATAATAGAAAAACTAAATAATGCTTCTTCCTTTATTAGAGGAAAACTAAGTGAGAGAGTAGAAATTCGTCATACCCCCGAATTAAAGTTCATTTATGACGAATCGATTGCATATGGTGAGAAAATTGAAAAAATTATAGAAGAAATTCATGACAAAGAGGACGACTAGTCCTTTTTTTCTTTTGTGACTTATAGTATAATAAAAACAAATGGAGGCTTACTATGAAAAATATTGGAAGTGTAATTGATAAAGTAAATAAAGAAAATCTAAAAACAGCCTTTATGGAAGCATGTAGTAATAAAGATTTTAGAGACTATATTTATTCATTAAATATCAAAGAAGAAATTTTGCAAAAATATACTTCTAGTCTAGAAGATAGTTTTGTAGAATATGAAAATTGTAAAAAATGTAGAGGCCTTTCCACTTGTTCTAATCCTATGAGGGGATATCGTTATACACCAGAAGAAGATAATCGTCAGATTTTATTTTCTTATATTGCTTGTCCAAAATATAATGAATATCTAGAAAAAACATCATACACAAAAAATATAGAATTTTTTCGTCTTCCCAAAGAATTACAAGATGCTTCCTTTAAAAATATTTATAAAGATGATAAAGCAAGACTTCCCATTATTAAATATTTTAAAGAATTTATGGAAGAATATAAATGCAAAAAAAAAGGAAAAGGACTTTATCTTACTGGTTCCTTTGGCTCTGGAAAAACTTACTTAATTACAGCTTTGTTCAATGAACTTGCTAAAAAAGGAGTAAAGAGTGCCCTAGTTTATTATCCAGAACTTCTTCGCAGTTTAAAGTCATCCTTTAAAAGTGACTATGAGGAGAAATTCTCCTATATCAAAAAAGTACCACTTTTACTCCTAGATGATATAGGGGCCGAAAATGTAACCCCTTGGGGAAGAGATGAAGTATTAGGACCTATATTACAGTATCGAATGGAATCCAACCTTCCGACCTTTTTTACATCGAACTTAAC
This sequence comes from uncultured Mycoplasmatota bacterium, assembly GCA_946554325.1. Classification (GTDB taxonomy): domain Bacteria; phylum Bacillota_I; class Bacilli_A; order RF39; family UBA660; genus MGBC119817. The sequence continues at coordinate 5,589 of CAMNSB010000028.1, read as the reverse complement.
ACTTGAAGAACTAGAAAGCAATTTAAGTATTACAAGCAATACCACAGATAAAGTAAAAGCAAGAAGAATAGTAGAGCGGATTAAGTATTTAAGTGTTGATATGAGTCTTATTAGTGAGAATCGTAGAAAGTAGTTTTAATTAAGGAGATAATATGGTAACGAAAGAACAGGTAGAACAATATTTTTTAAAACATAGACAGGAGATAGATATAATAAAACTTCTTCATTATTTTGAGGTGTCTAAGAAAGATACTTCTACTTTTCTAGATATTTTAGTTGAGTTAGAAAAGAAAGGCAAAATTCTTTTGACAGAGAATAATAAATACTTACCAGTTAGTTCAGATTTTTATTTAAAAAATGGAGTAGTAAAAAAATCTAATCGTGGTAATTACTATATTGATTTAGGAAAAGGAAGAAGAATTAATATCACTCATGTTAATCAAGATATTAATAGGGGAGACTCTGTATTTGTGGAAAAGATAATGCCAGCTAAATCTATTCATATTAAATATCAAGAAGGGACAGTTATAAGAAAAATAGAAAAACCTAATCTTTCTACTAATACCATATTAAAAAAAGCGATAGTAGAGAGGGAAAGTAGCTCTAGTCAATTATATGTAAAGGTAGAAAATGATAAAATTTATTTGAAAAAATCAGGTTGCAATAGTGCCTATCCAGGAGATACTGTAACAGTATTGGTAAGTGAATATGATAATAATACAAAAGCAGAAGTAAAAGAAGTCATTAATAGAAAACAAGACAGTCATGTTTTTGAATGTAGAATAAAAAACGGGATGAAGTACTGGGTCCCAATTGGAACAGAGTTTTTTGAAATAATACAAAAACCTGCTGAAAATCTAGAAGTTGGTACCAGAGTAATAGCAAATATCAAAGAAAAAGTAGCATCATCATACAATATCGAAATATTAGATAGAATAACATCCTTGTCCCCTCTAGAGCTAGAAATAAAAAGTGCCTTGTCAGAACACCACTTTGACTATGATTTTTTAAATAATATAATAGAAGAGAGCAAACAGATAAAACCAAAAGAAAAATCAAATTCTAATGAAAGAGTAGACTTAAGAGGATTAGAAACTTTTACAATAGATTCTTTAAATGCTAAGGACTTAGATGATGCCATCTCCTTAGAAAAAATAGGGACTCACTACCGACTATATGTTCATATTGCTGATGTATCTAGCTATATAAAACCAGATAACATAATATATGAAGAAGCCCTAAAAAGAACAACGAGTATTTACATGGCAAATTATGTTGTACCAATGCTTCCATCAAAACTTTCTAATGAAATGTGCTCGCTAAATCCTGATGAAGATAGGCTAACAAAAACCTGTATGATGGATATCGATGAAAATGGAAAAGTAATAAATTTTGAAATTTATAAAAGTATCATTAGAAGCGATTGTAAAATGAGCTATGACAAAGTAGATGCTCTTTTAACAGGAAAAGAGATAGACCCTTCTTATCTTCCATTTTATAAAACATTAATGAATATGTATCAGTTAGCACAAATATTACAAAAGAAACGATATGATCGGGGAGATTTTTGTCTTCAAATCGATGAGGTTATCGTTAATACGGATGAATATGATAATCCTTTGGCACTAGAAAATAGATTTTTTGGTCCTTCTGCAATGATGATAGAAAACTTTATGCTTCTTGCCAATATAACAGTAGCAGACTATGCATATTGGTTAGAACTACCCTTTGTATATAGAAATCATGATACCCCATTACGTAGCAAAGCAAAAAATATAGAGCATATGATTCTAGACATGAATCCAAATGAAAGAGAATGTAAAAATATTCAAAACTCTAAATATTTGCAACAAAAAATTTATTCAATACTAAATGGGAAAAACATAGAAGAGAAAAAACAAATATCTAAAATATTTTTAAAGAATTTCATGCATGCATATTATTCAGAAGAACCATTAGGACATTATGGATTATCATTAGATAGATATGCTACTTTTACCTCACCAATTCGTCGTGCCCCAGACCTATTAAATCATACATTTCTAGATCAAGTGTTGTGTAACGAACCACCAAGAAACCTAAGCGCTATAAAAGAAAAGTTAAAAGAAATATGTAAATATCTATCTGATCGTCAAAAAGAGGCAGAAACTGTTGAAAAAGAAATAGACTTTTACTTAATAAAACAATATGCTGAAAAATATGTAAATCATCCCTTACATGCTAAAATTAATTATATGGATGAAGAGGGCTTATATATTAAAACAGAAAACACAATTCCAGGGTTTATTCCTACAAATAAAAACTATTTCTATCAAAAAGAACACCATACTTTTTATGATGCAAAAGAGAAAAACATTTATCATACAGGAGATGATATTGAGGTAGTAATAAAGTCTTCTACTTGTAAAGACTATAGTATCTTATTTGAACCATACTCAGAAAAAGAACATTCTCCAAAAGTATTAAATAAGAAAAAATAAAGAGTTATTGAAACTTAAAAAACTTGACTATTTAGAAAATTATGATAAGATTTAGTTATTAGTAATGAAATACATTGAAAAAGGATATGATAACTGAAAGTACTTTTTAAGAGAGTTCATGGTAGGTGCAAATGAATAAAGACTGAAGTTGTTACTCCCTTTTGAGTAGAATTATAAAAAGTAATTCCGGCTAAAACCGTTATGTCAAATTAAGTAAAACAATGGATGGTACCGTGTTATGCACTCCTACTAATATAGTAGGATTTTTTTATTGAAAAAAATTTTTAAAAATGTTATAATAAGAAACTATCTAGCTTACTTTGAAGAAACAAAAAATGATATTTAATATAATAGTCAAAAAGGGTGAGAAAATGAAAATTTATAAAACAAAATTAGTAGATATGGATGATTATTATCTAGTAGCACTACTAACTAATGGAAACTATAAGACAGATTTAGAAAAAGTAAAAGAAGAACTAGTAAAAAGATTAGAAGAAAAAAGTGTAAATCAGTTGCTACTAATGTGGAAAAGTTGTCAAGTAGGGGCAATGAAAGAATTATTAGAAGAGTCAATTGCCATCAAATATCAAAGTTATGAGGGCTCATATGAAACACTACCTTCACTTGCAAAAAAATATTTTGAAGGAATGCAATCAATAGAAGCGATTACTACACTAACTTATGCCAAATGTCATGAAATTAATCAAAAAGCAATGTATAAATACCTAGCTACAATGGAAGAATATCTAGAATATTATGACGTTTTTATGTATCCTTTATATGAAAAAGAAGGATCGGATTTAGAAATGCCAAATAAAAAAATAATAGATTTTAAGAAAAAGAGTATCACATTGGATAGAAAAGAATCAAAAGAAGAGACCAAAATATACAAAATAACAGATTATAAATCAAGGAGGAAATAATATGATAAATATAAAAGAAAATGAAAAATTAAATATATTAAACCACTCTTGTGCTCATTTGTTAGCACAAGCAGTAAAACATCTATATCCACATGCTATGTTTTGGGTAGGACCAGTGATAGAAGATGGATTTTACTATGATATAGACTTAGGCGATGATGTTATCAAAGAAGAGGACCTAGAAAAAATTGAGCGTGAGATGAAAAAAATAGCCAAAGATGGGAAAAGAATTGTACGTGAAGAACTAAGTAAAGAAGAAGCTTTAGAAAAGTTTAAAAATGATCCTTATAAAATCGATTTAATAAAGAGAATGGATGAGTCTGATCAAGTAATCTCTTGTTATACACAAGGAGACTTTACGGATCTTTGCCGTGGACCACATGTAGAAACAGTAAAAGAATTAAAACACTTTCATCTTTTAAAAGTAAGTGGAGCATATTGGAAAGCTGATGCTAAAAATAAAATGTTACAACGAATTTATGGAGTATGTTATGAGAATGAAGAAGATCTAGAAGCTCACTTAAAAGAACTAGAAGAAGCAAAATTGCGAGATCATCGTAAAATAGGTCGTGAGCAAGAACTATTTATGACTCATCAATTAGTAGGATCAGGAATGCCTCTATGGTTACCAAATGGCTCAGTAATTAGGAAAGAGTTAGAAAACTATATTTATCAAAAAGAAAGAGCCCTTGGATATAATCATGTTTATACTCCCTGTGTTGGAACAGTAGACTTATATAAAACCTCAGGACATTGGGATCACTATCAAGAAAATATGTTCCCAGTAATGAAAGTAGATGAAGAAGAGTTTGTTCTTCGTCCTATGAATTGTCCTCACCATATGTTAGTCTATAAAAATAAAATTCACTCTTATAGAGACTTACCAATTCGTATTGGAGAATTTGCAACAGATTTTAGATATGAAGCCAGTGGTGCTGTTAAGGGACTAGAACGAGTAAGATGTATGTGTCAAAATGATGCTCATTTATTTGTAACACCAGAACAAATTGGAGAAGAATTTAAAAAAGTGGTAAATTTAATCTTAGATGTTTATCATGATTTTGGAATTCGTGATTATAAATTTAGACTTTCTCTAAGAGATAAAGAAGATAAAGAAAAATATTTTGATGATGATGAGATGTGGGATAAAGCAGAAAATAAACTACGAGAAGTATTAAATGATTTAGGCGTTGAATATTTTGAAGCAATAGGAGAAGCAGCATTTTATGGTCCCAAACTAGATGTAGAAGTAAAGCCAGCAGTAGGACCAGATGTAACTCTTTCTACTTGTCAATTAGACTTCCTACTACCACGTAATTTTGAACTAACTTATGTGGATGCAACAGGTAAAAAACAAACACCAGTAGTCATTCATCGTGCCATATTTGGAACTTTTGACCGATTTACTGCTTTTGTAATTGAAGAGACAAAGGGAGTTTTCCCAACATGGCTTTCACCACTACAAGTAAAAGTAATACCTGTAAATCCTGATATTCAAGGAGACTATGCAGAAGAAATTACTTCTAAATTACAAAGTGAAAATATTAGAGTAGAACTAGATGATCGTAATGAAAAACTAGGATATCGCCTTCGTGAAGCTCAAACAAGTAAAGTTCCATATACACTAATCATTGGAGATAAAGAAAAAGAAGAAAACACCGTAAGTTATCGACTTCATGGAGAAAAGGACACAACAACAGTTAAAACAGAAGAATTTATCAGTATAATAAAAGAAGAAATTACTATGAAGAAAATGAGAAGCAAATAAAATATAAAGAATGTAGAAAAATATCAGAAATTTCTACATTCTTTTTGCATTATCTTAGATAAAATGATACTCATAAAGGAAGATACTTTGTTAATTTTAAGAATATTTACTAGTATTTATTGGCTTTTTCTTATCTCTGACTAATTACTTGACTGTTTTTTATTGTTTGTCGAATTTTAGTTGCTAGTTTATATTACTTTCTTACTCTGACAAATATTTGACTATGAATAGAGAATAAATGATCAAATAGTTAATCTCCTTACGACAAATTGGAACAATTTTCATTGATAAAGATGTCAAATTGTTGTATGCTTATTATAGAAAAGAATAGAAAACTGGTAATTTACATAGGTCATAAAGTATCTACCTTTATGATGAAAAATAGAGTGGATAATGTATATAAAAAGGGGAAAATAAA
>CAMNSB010000027.1 GCA_946554325.1 uncultured Mycoplasmatota bacterium | reverse complement strand
CCCTTCATCCCACCGAATACTATCGCCATAATAGTATTTGGTAGATGATGACATAGAATCAGAAGATAAAAAATCTTTTCTACCATCACTCCTTCCAATATGTTCATACCAAATTGGTCTATACTTATGCTGATATTGGTAACGTGTTCCATACATATATCCTACATCCGCTGGTGACCTATAATTAGAATTAAATGCACTCGTTCCTATTTGTGTAGCATCTCCTGTTGTATTCGTACATCCTCCTGCTTCATTTGGTACTCCATTATATACCATCTTTACTCCACCTGTTTCAGTACTTCTAACAATTTTCCAACAGAATCCTCCAAACTTTACATTGTTATTAGATACTGCACCACGGTAATAAAGGACTGGAAACTCTTCATTCTTTGTTGGAGCATGGAGATAGACTCCTTTTCCATTCGTATTAGATGAATTATTAGCAAAATTAATTCCACTAGTGGATGTTACAAACTCACTTTTGATATCATCTGGTACTGCCTGGTCTTGCATCATTTTATAGAAAGTCTGTACCGTAAATACTTCTCCTGTCATTGATTTCTTGATACTTACTCTTCCCCAGGTTGCTTTTACCAAAACATCTTCTTCTGGCATATAGAATCTTTCGTTATCTAATCTATTAACATCTTTATTGACTACTTTCCATCCTTTAAATTGATATCCTTCACAGACTGGTACTTCTTCACTGATAGGAACGAGTTCAAAGACACTTCTGCTCTCCACTGTTGGTACTCCACTGACACTACAGTCCTCTGGTGCATTTCCATCATAGGTGACTTTATAATTATCGGCAAGTACTGGAGTAGCATTACTTTCTTCATCTTCCACTTGATCCCCTATTTTACTTTTAATAATTTCTTTCTTATTGGTTGGATAAACTCCACCTTTACTGAAATACTCATCCTTTAGCTTAGCAGTAATCGTCATCTTCGCTTCTTGTCCTGATTTAAACTGATCTATCTTCCAGTTTATGGTTTGATTTTCTTTATCTAGTGTTACTTTACCATCACTCACTGTAATATCGGATTCTTTTTCTACTGTAAAGTATTCACTTTCTATAAAATCAGTAATCTCAAAGTTATCATATAACACTGGGGCAATGGATGCATTCACTAAGGCATTATCTAAACTATTCTTATCGGCAATATACTGAAAATCAGTCACATTTTTAATAGGGTCTAAAACTTTATTTCCCATTTCATATTGAATACCATTAATGGTAATAAAAGGATACTGTGCTTTTAAATAACGATATTGGGCTTGTTCATTTGGTATTCCTTCATTGGGATATCCATCGGTTAAGAACAGTACAATACATTTTCTATCTTTTTCTTTGGTATAGTCCCTAAGTATCGTATCTACATTCATGAATGCTTTATAGTAGTTTGTAGTATCCTTAGGTGTTAAACTATTTACTGCACTTACTAGTGTTTCTCTATCACTAGTAAGTCCTGTTAGTATATTAGAATTCGCATCAAAGTTAATCACAGCGGCTTTATTTTTATTATTTTCTAATAGAGTATCTAATAATTCTACAGTATCTTCCTTAAGCCTCTCGATTCTTTCTCCCTCCATAGAACCAGAAGTATCTAGTACTAAAATAATATCCGTATACTTATACTCTGTCTTTCTAAGCGTCTTCACATCAAAAGTAATCTCGGCAATCCCTGCTTCACTCCATCTTCCACTTTTCGTCACTTGCCATGAACCAGCCTCTTTGTTTTCATAACTAGTATTCCTAGATGTAATAATGACACTTTTAACAGGCTTTAAAGAAGCAAGAGAAAAAGGAATTAATACAACTAAAATAAGTAAGAATACTAAAGACATGACAATTCCTATTTGTTTTCTCTCACTACTATGATCCCAATATTTTTTAAAACTTCTCACTATCTTTTTCATATTTGATTCCTCTCCTACATCTTCATATCATAAAGGATGTTACTTTGTGAACTAAATATGTTTTCCCTTTTGTTTATCTTACTTTGTTTTTATATGACTATTTTTTTGACTATGATTATTATGATTATAAGGATGTCATATTTTGTATTTTCAAAGTGTTCCTATTTCTTTTTGACTGATATATGACTGATAATAAAGAAAGTATTTCTATAAGTTGGTAGCATATGGTTAAAAAGCATCTTTTTTTCATTGCTATTTCTCTCATTTTATTGTATATTTAATGTAGTAAAGAATAGAAATGATAGTTTTTAGTCTGTCATAAAGTAACATCCTTTATGATTATTTATGATAAAGGCCTAGACACAAAATAGCATAAATTATATTGCCAAATTATATACAAAAGACTTTAAGAAATAGACCAATTTAATATTGAAATAACTAAAAGAAATGCAATATTAAAAACTTAAGTCGATACATTTTACATCATTAGATACAAACTATAAAATTTGAAGAAAAATTCTTTCGGAAAATAGTGAATATGGAAAAAGTTTCATTAAAAATGTTTCGACAGAATTAAAATTAGAATTTCCTAATATGAAGGGATTTTCAGAAAGAAACTTAAATTATATGAAACTATTTTATGAAGAATATAAGAATGATGAGAATTTGCAACAGCTTGTTGCAAATTTGCCCTGGGGACATAATTTACTATTGATTGAAAAATTTAAAGATAAAGAAATTCGTAAAATATATGCTGAAGCTACATTAGAAAATGGATGGAGCAGAAATGTATTATCACTTCAGATAGACGGAAAATATCATTTGAGAGTTGGAAATAGTGCTAATAATTTTAGTAGTACATTGCCTAGTCCTGATAGCAATTTAGTAAATAATGTAATAAAAGATCCTTATATATTTGATTTTATAACTTTAAGAGATGGATATAAGGAAAAAGCATTAGAAATAGCTATGATAAATAGAATACGAGATGTTCTATTAGAACTAGGAAATGGATTCAGTTTTGTTGGTAATCAATATAAATTAACTGTTGGTAATGATGATTACTATATTGATTTACTTTTTTATCATTTAAAGTTAAGATGCTATGTTGTCGTTGAATTAAAAGCAAATAGTTTTAAACCAGAATATGCTGGCAAAATGAATTTTTATCTTAATGCTGTGAATGATATGTTAAAAAACGAATTTGATAATCCATCAATAGGACTTATTCTTTGCCAAGAAAAAGATAAATTAACTGCACAATACTCATTAAAAGGAATTGATCAACCAATTGGTGTAAGCTCTTATAAAATTACAAAATTTTTACCCAATGATATATCTAAAGAACTACCTACTGAAGAGGATATTAATCTTCATATTGATATAGAAGAATAGAACTTTAGGTAATAATTAGGTATTAAAATTTTATATTTTTATTAAAAGTTTCTAATTATTATTAATTAAAAATAAGAAAAAATAAACTAAAAATAAGAGAAAAGTGAAGTTTTAGTATAAAGTAATTTAAAAAAATTTCGTCCCCTGAAGGTTAGGCTTTTCCAAAATCGGGTTTGCCTAATCACGCTGGGATGTGATTAGGTCTTTTTATTTTTTCTTTTCGCGTATTATCATAAATACTGCAATTAGAATAGAATGAACTTCTTTTAAAATTAAAACAAAGAATTCCATCATACCATCTCCTAAGGAACCGAACCCCTAAGAAGTGAAAAAACCTAACCATAAACATTTCTACTATATTATTTGATATAAGTTGTAAAATTCGAAGAAAAAATAATTTGAATTTTAAAATAAAGTATGATAAAGTGAATGTAATGAAGAGTTTCTTCATAAAATAAAAGTGGAATGCCTATCCCCCTGAAGGTTAGGCTTTTCCAAAATTGGGTTTTGCCTAATCACAATGGGATGTGATTAGGTCTTTTTATTTTTTCTTTTCGCGTATTATCATAAATACTGCAATTAGAATAGAATGAACTTCTTTTAAAATTAAAACAAAGAATTCCATCATACCACCTCCTAAGGAACCGAACCCCTAAGAAGTGGAAAAACCTAACCATAAACATTCCTACTATATTATTTGACATAAATTTTAAAATTCGAAGAAAAAATGATTCAAATTTTACAATAAAGTAAATATAACGTATTGCACTAGTTAATTAAAGAGGAAATAAATATAATAGATACATTAGACAAAAGAGAAAGATGGGTTGCAAACTACATTATTACTCATAGCAAAATAAAAGCAAAAGATATTGATAATCATTTTAAAATCAATTTAGATACTGCTAATAATTGGATTAAAAAATGGATAGAAAAAAACTTTTTAAAGAAGTTAGATAACAAACAAATTAGAAATGTTGATTATATTTTAACCGATAAATATATTGAAAATTTAAAATAAGCCGAAAATAAGGATTTAAAAAGTTTAAAATAAAAAATACTTATTCAAGAAAATTCAAATTTGATTATTGTACTAGTTAAAACTAATTAAAAAAATGTAAAAATTAAGCATAAAGCATAAGATATATGAGAAAATGTGAAAAAATAGATAAATTTACCCTAGGAAAATGTGAAAATGCATTAATATGATAAACAAAATATTATTACCATTTAATTATGGAAATATGAAAAAAAGTGTAGAATATAAAACTAACTATACAATTTTTTAACATTTTTATTAAAACGATATCTAAACGACAATAAAAATCAAGGGTCTAGATGAACATACTTCGTTCGCCCTTGATTTTTCTATTTCTCTTTATGAATAGTTTCATTAAGAACAGTACCAATAGTAGTTAAATTTTGAAGATCTGATGGAACAATAATTTTTGTAGCATTTCCGTGTGCAACATCGACAAGTGCTTCATAGCTCTTAAGTTTCAAAACAGCATCATCTAATTTTACTTCTTTTAAAATTTTTAATCCTTGTGCTGTTGCTTCCTGAATTTTAATAATAGCCTCTGCCTCACCTTCAGCCTCACGAATTTGTGCTTCACGTTTGGCATCTGCCTTTAAAATCATACTTTCCTTTTCACCCTCTGCAAGTAAAATCGCAGCCTTTTTCTCACCTTCTGCCTTCAAAATAGACTCACGTCTTTCACGTTCTGCACGCATCTGCTTTTCCATTGCTTCTTGAATATCTTTAGGTGGTAAAATATTCTTAACCTCAACACGATTGACCTTAATTCCCCATGGATCAGTTGCCTCATCCAAAATAGAACGCATTTTAGAATTAATAATATCACGAGAAGTTAGAGTCTCATCTAACTCAAGCTCCCCAATAATATTACGAAGCGTAGTAGCAGTCAAGTTCTCAATGGCACTAATTGGATTTTCCACACCATATGTATATAACTTTGGATCTGTAATTTGATAGTATACAACCGTATCAATCTGCATCGTAACATTGTCCTTAGTAATAACAGGCTGTGGATCAAAATCCTTAACAATTTCCTTTAAAGTAACAACATTAGCAATCCTATCAATAATAGGCACTTTATAATGTGGTCCTGTTTGCATCGTCCTATCATAACTACCAAGGCGTTCTACAACATAAGCCTTTGATTGTGGAATAATCTTAATACCAAGTACCAACACCACCAAAATAATCATAATAATAATTAAACCAAATTCCATAAAATCACTCCTCCTTATGGTTCACTTTTATAACCTCTACTTTTACACCTTCCACTTTTAAAACCTTCACTTCTTCCGATTGCAAAATCTCCTCAGAAGAAACAGCAGTCCAAACACTTCCCATTACTTTTACTTCCCCAGGTTGATGTTTCCTAATGTCTTTTAAAACAATTCCCTCTTTACCAATAATACGTTCATAATTAAAAGCCTCTCGACTATGTCTTTTAATTTTTTTTAGCATAGGTTTTGTAGTAATAAGCATCAAGATACTAACAATAATAAAACAGAAAACTTCCAAAAAGAAATTATCTATAAAAAGAGAAATAACAAAAGAAACAAGAGCACCAGTTGCAAACCAAACAGTAACTAAATTAACAGTAATCAGTTCTAAAAACAAAAAAACCAAAAAAGTAATAAACCAAAACATATTACCCATAGCACTTCTCCTCGTCTTATATACCCCTATTATATGTTAAATTGACACAATATTCAACTAGTAAACAACTTTTTCTTGTGAAAGCATAAGAACTATACTATAATGAAAATAGAAAGTAGGGATAAGATGATAGAAAAAACTAGAACCATTGTCATTGCAACAATTGCATTTCTAGGAGTTTTATGTATCACAAGTGGGATTATAATGCCAAAAGTAATAAAATTAGAAGAACCAAAAAGAATTGTAAAATTAAAGATAACACAAAAAAGAGTAGCAAAAGCAAAAACAAATGAAATTAAATTAAAAGATATGGAAAGTGAAATTAATACACCAATTAGTGTAAAGATTGAAGATTATTTAGTCTATGACCTAGACAGTAAGATTTTAAAAAGTTTAAAATTAGATACGAGTAGTGTAAATGTAACACAAGCTGGTAGTTACACATATACAATTACTTATAAGAAAAAAACTTATAATGGAACCTATGTAATTAAAGAAAAACCACTACCAACGATCAATAATATGACTTTAAAATCATTAAAGTTAACAAAGGGTGCTACCCTATCTACTGATATTGCAACATATATTGTAGAAGCAATACCAGAAGAAGCTAAAATTGGGATTAAAATAGATTTATCTGGGGTAAATGTAAATGCTGCTGGAACTTATCAATATACAATATCTTATAATGGCAAGTTCTATACAGGAAATATTGAAATATATGAACCTCAAATCACCCTACCTCCACAGACTACTACACCAAAAGAGGAAAATAAGGTAACACCAGAAGAACCAAAGAAAGAGGAGCAAAAACCTGAAGAAAGTACTCCCCTAACGCCGTAAAATAGAAAGGAAGATTTATGGAAAACAAAGTAAAAGTAATACAATATGGCTGTGGAAACATGGCAGTTTACACAATGCGATATGTGATGGAACATGGAGGAGAAATAGTTGGTGCTGTAGATATTAATCCAAAACTAATTGGAAAAGATATCGGCGAAATAATGAATCAAGAAAGATTAGGAATAACAGTTACAAATGCAGAGGAAGCAGAAGAACTACTAAGAAGTACAAATCCTGATATTTGTATTGTAGAAACAATGAGTCTACTAAATGATGTAGCAAGTCCCTTATTACTATGTGCAAGTCTTGGAATAAATGCAATTACAACTTGTGAAGAAGCATTCTACTCATTTAACTCAAATCCAAATCTATCAGCAGAAATTGACAAATTAGCAAAAGAAAATAATTGTACGATTACTGGTAGTGGCTATCAAGATATATATTGGGGACAATTAATTTCATCTATTGTAGCAAGTTCTAATAAAATTACGAAAATTAAAGGAAGTTCATCTTATAATGTAGAAGATTATGGAATTGCCCTAGCAGAAGCACATGGAGCGGGTCTTACTCTAGAAGAGTTTGATAAAAAAATTGCTAGTGTAGATAAAATGAGTAAAGAAGAAAGAGAAGAATTAATAAATAGTGGAACATACTCTCCTTCTTATATGTGGAATGTAAATGGTTGGTTAGCAGAAAAACTAGGCTTACATATTACAAGTCAAACACAAAAATGCATCCCTCAAACATACAAAGAAGATATTGACTCAAAAACATTAAATATGACCATAAAACAAGGAAATGCAACGGGAATGAGTGCAATTGTAACAAGCGAAACAAAAGAAGGAATCACACTAGAAACAGAATGCATTGGAAAAGTATATGGTAAAGAGGAATTTGATAAAAACGAATGGACAATTATTGGAGAACCAGAAACTACATTAGTAATCAATAAACCTCAAACAGTAGAACTAACCTGTGCAACTATTGTAAACAGAATCCCAGATGTAATAAATTGTGAAAGTGGATTCATTCCAACATGTAGAATGCCTGAGCTAACTCATAAAATAAAAAAATTAAATGAATATATAAAATGAAAGAATTAGAAAAAGATTCAGACCAAAACTGAATCTTTTTCTAATTTTTCTATGAAATCATCAACAGCACATACAGGTATCTGAGTTTTAGGATGACTTTTTAATAATTGGCAGGCTTCGATTGCTTCGCTATGTGTAATAATATTACTATTAGTCATTAATTCTATTATTTTTAGAGTTCTTATAACTTCAATACCATTTTTCCCAGAATAAATTTTAAGCTTGTTATCACCTGTAGCAAGAATACAATTATTATCTCTTGCGATTATGTAATTAAGAACATCATAAATAGATAATTTGGTTTTTTCTAATCTAATGAAACTAATTTCTAGTAATTGATTAGCAGTAGCATTGATTACTTTAAATTTATTGATAACAGCCTCTTTTAGCATTAATAAAGTACTAGCAAATCTATTACATAATTTTTCATCATCTAAATTATTGTTAACAATATTTAATACTAAATGTCCCAGTTCATGAGCTATAGTAAATCTTTGTCTTGCACCATCACTAATCCCATTCAACAAAACAATTACAGGTACATTATTTACATATTCGCTTAACCCGTCAAAATCACAAAATCTATTATCAGGATTTTCTATTTGAATTATAATAATTCCTAAATTTTCTAAAATATTAATTAAATCTGAGATAGGTTGTAATGTAATATTGAAAAATTGATATCATCTCTAAAGTTTATTGCAGCTATTTCAGCATCTTCAATACTGCTACAACTATATTTTTTTATTTTAGTAGTAATTTCTTCAGAGTTATTTAACTTCTAAATATTTTACTACCTCATTTTGAATGATTTCTTCTAATAGTTCTAAATTTTTACCTTTTAATCGTTTTATTTTTCTAAAGGAAATAAATTTCATTTCTGGTACATTATAAGTTTTTAAAAATTCAATTACTCTAACATTATATGCATTTGCAAATTCTATTAATTTTTCTGAATTTGGATTTATTTCACCCTTTTCATATTTAGCTACAGCGGGAGCAGACATATTAAGTAATGCACCTACATCACTTAAAGATAAGTTTTTTACCTATCCAATAAAAATTCAATAATATTTCTATGAATAATACCGTTTTGAGACCAATCAACTGTATCTGTTGATATAACATATTTAGGATAATGGTCCTCTATATGATCAAAGGCGCCAAATTCTCTATCAACAATTTCATCATATAGTTGATAAGCCACTTGAAAATATAACTTTTCTTGAAATCTAGTCGCAATAAAATCCACTTTCCCATTATCAAGTGAACCAATATTAACTAAATAACCACGAGATAATAATTCATTATAAACAATATTTTCAAGATAGGCACCCAATTGTTTCTTTTTTGAAGTATTCATAACTTGCCCTAATCCTAAATCTGTCAAATAATACTTATATTTCCCATTTAGTATTCGTTTTCCTCTAACAGCATACCGAAAGGACTTATGTATAAGCAATGCTTTACACATATACTCTAAATAATTATATAAAGTATTTTTAGTAACATTTCTATTATCAGACTCAAAATATTTTAAAAGACTTTCTGCTGAAAAAGTTTGTGATGGAGTTGTTACAATATACTCAACAATCCAATTAAACAAATCCAAATCCTTAATACTAAACCTATCAATAATATCCTTAACAAGAATAGAATTATAAATATCTAATAAGTAAGTTCTAACCTGCTCATCATCACTCATAGCAAATCTTTGTAGCATACCACCCCAAGTCATAAAATCATCAAAACACTCTTTTAATTCATATTTATCCTTATCAGTAATACCTTTCAAATCACAAACTTCTTGAAAATACTTTAAAACTTACATAACGTCCTGCTATATGTGTAGCAAGTTCAGAAGATAACAAATCACTATTAGAACCTGTAAATTTTTTCTTGAAGGGATACTTTAAATGAGTTAACTGCAAGCTCCCATTTCTCTACATTCTGAATTTCATCAAAAAAAACATAATATTTTTTCTTATCCACAAGTTTCTTATTTACATATTGATATAAATCATCATCATTCTTTAAATGAGAATGCTCTTTTAACTCTAAATTAATATAAATAATGTGACCTTCATCTATACCATTTCTTTTAAACTCATTCATAATTTGAGTTAAAATAACAGATTTACCACACCTTCTAATACCTGTGATCACTTTAATCAAATCTTGATCATAAAATGGTCTTATCTTTGATAAATATTTTTCTCGAATAATCATATTTTCACCCTTTCAATACAATTATAACTGATATATATGCATTGTCAATTTTGTGTTTTATAAAATACAAAAATACTATTTTATAAAATTTTGTATTTTTAAAAATAGTATCTATCAAATCTAAAAAAGTCCAACAATTTCTCCATCAACATAATCTATTTTTTCATAATTAGGAGTAGTAGGTAAACCTGGCATAGTCATAATATTTCCAAGAAGCACAGTAATAAATCCTGCTCCATTATAAAGAACCAAATCACGTACCGTAATAGAATAAGAAGTAGGAGCACCTAGTTTTTTAGCATCATCCGATAAAGAATATTGAGTCTTAGCAATACAAATAGGAAGAGATTCTACATGATTAGAAGAAAAAGCCTCTAAAGTCTTTAAAGCATCATCACTATAAATTACTTCATCAGCATGGTAAATTTTATGAGCAATCACCTCTATCTTTTCAGTAATAGATAAATGATCATCATATAATAAATGAAATTCACTCGTATCACTAGTTTGATCAAGTACACCCTGAGCAAGGGATATGGCCCCTTCTCCACCATCTTGATAAGCAGTAGAAACATAACAAGAAATATCTTGATCTGAAAGATATTTTTCTACTCTCTGAATATCCTCAGAAGTATCTTTGGGAAACCGATTAATACAAACAACTAAATGATTCGTATAAAGTTTTAAATTATCAATATGAGCCTGCAAATTATCAAAGGAAAGCCTCCCTTCCCCATTATAGTAAAGAGATTGCAAAGTAGTAACCAAAACTACACAATCAGGATGCAAATTCGCTTTACGGCACTTAATATCAAAAAACTTCTCAGCACCAAGGTCCGCACCAAAACCTGCCTCTGTTACAACATAATCAGCAAGTGATAAGCCAAGTTTCGTAGCAACAACACTATTACAACCATGAGCAATATTAGCAAAAGGTCCACCATGTATAAATACTGGTGTATTCTCTAAAGTCTGTACTAAATTGGGTAAAAAAGCATCTTTCAATAAAACAAGTAAAGATCCTACAATATCTAAATCTCTAGCATAAACAAACTCCCCTTTATCATTATAACCAATTACAATATTTCCGAGTTTTTCCCGTAAATCATCGAAAGAAGTAGCAAGACAAAAAAGTGTCATAATCTCACTAGCAGCCGTAATCGTAAAAGACTCCCTCCTATTTTTTAATTGTACTCTTCTAAGTTCACGATCATTAACATCCAAACATCTCTTAAAAGTAACCCGAGAAATATGAAGGCGATTTCCCTTCTCAATATGATTATCAATAGCAGCACAAAGTAAATTATTAGCAGCAGTAATAGCATGAAAATCCCCTGTAAAATGAAGATTAATATCTTCCATTGGTACTACCTGAGAATATCCTCCACCAGTTGCACCACCTTTCATTCCAAAAACAGGTCCCATAGAAGGTTCCCTTAAAACTGCTACAACTTTTTTTTCTAACTTAGCAAGTGCATCACTAAGACCAATACTAACAGTAGTCTTCCCTTCCCCATAAGGGGTAGGAGAAGTAGCCGTAACAAGAATTAATTTTCCTTGACGCTCTCCATGAAAATCAAGAACCTTCGCTTTATCTTTTCCATACAAAATAAGCTTAGAAGATGGAATATCTAGTTTTTTAGCAACATCACAAATATCTAGTTTTTTAGCACCTCGTGCAATTTCTAAATCTGTCATACATTCACCTCACTTACTCTTCATTATAAAGAGCCAATATTTTTTTGTCAAATACTATGAAACTTGTTTTTTCAAGTATCAAAAATTAGGAAAAAGATAAATTCCCTATAACAAATAATAATTTCTAAAAGAAAAAATCAAAAGTCTTATAAATTTGCTCATTTGTCTTATGTTTGAAGTCATGATATATTCTACCCACAAAACGAGAAAGGGAGAGATAAAAATGAAAAAAATTGTTTTGTTAATAATGATAATGATTGCTGCATTTAGCATAAATATACGTAATGCAAATGCCAGTAATGAAACTTTCTTTGAAGGAGATTATGCTGGAAATATTTACACAAGAAGAACACTACATGGAAATACAAGATATCAAAGAGCTAGATTCTTTAAAGAAGAAACAACAGGAAGTATCGCTTATTGTATAGAGCCTTTTGTAGATTTTGGAAATGGGATAGATTATGATGAAGTGACAAATATTGACAATTTATCAGATGATACATTACAAAAATTGACACTACTTGCCAACTATGGGTATATGTACCCAGGTCATGAAGACATTAAATGGTATGCAATTACACAACAATTAATTTGGAAAATTGCAGAACCAAATGCAACTTATGAATTTACAGATGGACTAAATGGAAATACGATTTATCCATATGAAGAGGAAATGAATGAATTACTAACTCTAGTAAATAATCACTTAATAACACCAAACTTTGGAAGTCTTATATTTGAAATAGTAGAAGGAGAAGAATTAATACTAACAGATCAAAATCAAGTATTAGCAGGTTATGAATCAAGTAATCCAAACATTGAAATTACAAATAACCAGATTAAAGTAAAAGCACTAAAAGAAGGAATACGCAATTTTAGTTTACAAAAGGTAGCAAGAAATCATGAAAGACCTGCTCTATTCTATTATAAAGCAGATGAACAAAAAATTATGACACTAGGAAATGCAAGGGACATGTATACAGGTTTTACAGTAAAGGTCAAGAAAACAGAATTAGAAATTACAAAAATTGACAAAGACACCAACTCTACTACCCCAAGTGGAGAAGGAAAACTAATAGGAGCCAAGTATGGATTATATAATCAAGATAATAAACTAATAAAAGAATTAATCATTGAAAAAAATAACAAAGCATCCATAAAAAACATTCCATTTGGAACCTATACATTAAAAGAAATAACACCAGGAGATGGATACCAGCTTGACAAAAATGAATATAAAGTTGACATCACTTCAGAAAATACATCTGTAAAATTAGAACTAGCAAATGAAATTGTAAAAAAGAAATTACAAATATATAAAAATTATGGAACAATCACGAATATGACAGCAGAAGAAAATGTGACATTTGATATTTTGAATAGTAAAGGTGAGTATATAACGAGCATAACAACAGATAGTAATGGATATGCTGAAATTGAACTTCCCTATGGTACATACACTGTAAAACAGAAAAATTCAAAGGAAAACTACAAACCTGTAGAAGATTTCAAAATAGAAATAAAAGAAGAAGAGCAAGACTTAAAATATGAGTTATATGATTATAAAATAGAAGTTCCAAATACAGCAAAAAAAGAAGAGAAAATACATTCTACTTGTATATTACTACTATTAGGTGGACTATATGTATACAAAAGAAAAAACCTATAGTCTACTAATTATAGTAATTTATATAATGATATGTTTTTCTATATCCAAGCATACTGAAATAAAAAAAATTCATACAAGTACAAAGGAACAAGTAGGACTACCAAGTAGAAAAAATAAAATTGGAAATATTACAATTCATAAAATAAACTTAGAAAAACCATTATATGAAATAAGTAGTTCTGAAAACACTGTAGATAAAAATGTAACCATTTTAAAAGAATCTACCCTCCCAAATGAAGAAAATAGTCTTTTATTAATAGCAGCACATTCTGGAAATAGTAATGTCTCTTACTTTGAAGACTTAGATGAACTAGAAATAAATGATAAAATAAAAATCACTTATCTAAATAAAGAATATTTATACACAGTAACAAATATTTGGGAGGAAGAAAAAAATGGTTCTATTCACATCAATAAAGAATACAAAAAGCAATTAATTCTAACAACTTGCAGTCCAACTCATCAAGATAAACAATTAATCATTAATAGTAAAATAATAGAAAAATAAATTTCCAAGAGATAAACTCCTGGAAATTTATTTTATTTTGTAATAACATCAAGAGCAGTTTGAAGCTGTGTATCCTTATCATCCCCTGGATTATTTAAATACTCTTCTGTAAGTTCTACTGAATAATCTGGACTAACTCCCTTTTTATCAATAGAATGTCCCTTTGGCGTAAGCCATTTCTCCGTTGTATACTTAATACTAGCACCACTTTCTAAAGAAAATGCTTTCTGCACTGTACCCTTTCCATAAGTAGTAACACCAACTGTCCTACCACCATAAGACTCTTTGATAGCAGCAGCAAGTATTTCTGAAGCAGAAGCACTACTCCTATTCGTTAAAACAACAATATCATAACTACGACTATCTTTTGTACTAGCATATACCTTTTCCCTCTTACCCTTATTTTCTATTTGATATAAAACTTTCTTCTTATTAAGAAATAAAGACAATACCTTAGTAACCTGATTTAAGTGTCCTCCAGGATTTCCCCTAACATCGATAATAAGAGAATCAATCTTCTTATCTTCTAACTCTAAAAGTTTATTTTTAAACTGAGAATATGTATTAGCAGCAAATATAGAAACTGTCAAAACACCAACCTTTTTATGATTACGCTCTATAATCTTAGAACTAACAGAAGGAAGTTCAACAACCCCTCTATATAATTCTAAATCAATACTTTTAGAGTCTCGCTCTACTTTAACTTTAATCTTTTTATTACTCTTTCCATTTTTTAATAAATCTGTAATTTCTGATAAGGTCTTTTTAGTTACATCTTTTGAGGAAATTTCTAATAAAATATCTCCCTTTTTAAGTCCTGCCTTAGAAGCTGGAGAATTTTCAAAAACACTATAAATAATAGCCTTTCCATCTTGCACCGTAACTTCTGCACCAATACCAGTATACTCCCCATTTACAGTTTCATTAAAAGCATCAGAAGACTCTTCATCCATAAAATTAGAATACGGATCATCCAAATGATCAACCATTCCCTTAATAGCAGAATCTAAAAGCTCCTTCTTATCAACTTTATCATAATAGTTATCAAGAATTGTATGATAAGTACTAACAAGCTCTTCTAGTTCCGCTGGAACATTCTTACTGGAAAGAGCCCCTCTAGTATAAGTTAAAACACTACCCAAAAGACCACCAAATAAAATAGCGATCAACATAATAATAACAACTTCTATTGTATTAAAACCACTTTTTTTCTCAATAATAACTTCTCGAACATTAGAAGTTTCTTCTTCTTCTAATTCTTTATTCTGAATTTTTTTCTTACGAGCCATCTTATCACCTCTTATGCTCCAGTACTATCATATCACAAAAGTAAGAAATTTAGAATGGAAACTTATGAACAATGTGTTTGATAGATGAGCTTTTTATCATCAGGAATATGATAATATTTTTTAAAATATTCTACATGAAAGTCATCATAAGGATCCACGCCCCATAAAAGTGGTTTAGACATCGTATAAATCGTTATATAAGGAGTATCTTTTTCTAGTTGCTTTGTAATACTTTCCTGACGCAAAAGAGTAAATTGAAAAACTTGATAGTACTGAAAAAAAATAAATAACATAAACCCAAAAAGAAAAACAAAACAAGTAGGCAAAACAAAAGAAGGGAAAGAACTTTTTTGCTTTTCGAGAAAGTTTAAAAAGAAATAGAAGAAAGTAAAAAATAAAACAAGAACAGTAAACAAACCTACTCTTCCACCCCAAACAGGAGATAAAAGCATAATAAAGTTACTAGAAAGTCCAATCAGAAGAGAAAAGAAAAATAATTTTAGTTTGGACCAAGGTAGGATCTGAAACAAAAGAAAGATAAAAAATAATATAAAAACAGAAATAAGAAAAACTAGGAAATAAATATGACGAAAACAAAAATCCCATAAAAAATTAGAAATATGAAACTGATACAAAACTAAAGTGATGATAAAAAACAAAAAGAAGATACTAACCAAAAAAGAAGCAAAAACTCTAAACTTCTTTAAGTTTCGACATAAATACAGCATTAGAACAAAAGCTAACAATAAGAATGGAATATTACAAAGAAAAGTGTAATGTAAAAAATTAGGAACATTAAATTTAATCTTTCCTATCAAAGATAACTGATGAAAAACAGTATCATCAAGAGCCATACGTGCTCTACTACCAGGACTAATAAGCATAAGAAAAGCCCCTATAAAACTACTAATACCATTAAAAGCTAAGTAACGATCAACCTTTTTAGTTTTATAATAGTGATAGAAAAAAAGTAGAAAATGAAAAAGTACATAAGTAAAAGCCAAATTCTCTACAAACATAGTAACAAAAAAGGAAAAAAGACAAGAAACGAAATAATGATACCAACAAAAATGTTTTTTATTTTGAATATAGTGAACATAAAAATAAAAATATCCAATGAGTAAAACACAAGGAAACAAATAAGTAATGCTTCCAGCAACCCACAAAAAGCTTTGTGTCCACATAGTATTTTCCAAAGTTAAAAGAAAGAAAACGGTAACAAAATAGATAAAAAATTTATATTTAGTCTGATAAAAATGAGCAATAAAATAACATAGTAAAGTAATAAGAAAAGAAGTAAGAATAGAATAGATAAACCTATGAGGAGTCAAAAGATAAATGAAAATTCTACTAACAAGCCTCCCTTCCCAAGAAAAATACATAGAAATAGCTTGTTGAATATTAGAAACAACCCCTTTCTTTCCTACAACATAATTATACCAATCATCCCCCGTAATAGGAACGAAGAAGAAAATAACACAAAAAAACAAAAAAATACTACATAATAAAATAACCTCTCTCTTTTCTACTTTCATCATAACCTCCATCTACTAATAAAATACTATCAAATGAAAAGATAGATGTAAAGGAAAATAAATAAAGCACCCAAAATCCAACAATAAGAAAAAAGCACAAAGTGCTTAAGTGCTTATCTCATATATTTATGGAAACTCTTTTGAGTATCATGCATACTGGCGCCCCAGAATTAAGGATATACCCAAAATTCTCTCTGAGGTATAATTTTGCTATGCA
>CAMNSB010000026.1 GCA_946554325.1 uncultured Mycoplasmatota bacterium | reverse complement strand
GCATTACTTTACACTTTTTTATCAAAAATTCCACTTTCTACTTGAAATTTTGCTATTTGTTATTGCAGTTTTCTGTAATTTTCTTGAATAAGGTTCTGTTATTTCACGATTTCTATTTTCTATTAAGTTTTGATAATATTCTCTTTTGTCTTCTGATAAGAAAACTGGCAATGTGCAATCATCTTGTAAATCATAATCAAAGTATCCTTGCTCTACTTTTTCTTTTTCTATACTATATTTTTCACTTAAATAGTCAAAGAAAACATCCATATCTTCTAAAAAAGTAGAATTTCCCGTCACTAAATTAGAATCTCGTGTTTTTGCTATAATACTTCTTTGAGACTTTTGTAGATAATTAACAAATAGTTGTGTCATACAATAATTATTTTCTAAAGACATTTCCATAAAATGTTTTTCATTCATCATTATTAAATTATTAAAAAATATTTTTGATAATTGGCTTATCGCTTCTGTATTTAAAGAATAAAAAGCATCTTCTAGGTTTAATCCTTCTGAGTATAAGAAACTTAAATACATTGAATTTCTGTCAAAGAGTATATTGAAAGATTGTAACATACGAAGGTTTTCTAAAAAGTATGTTTCCTTATTCTCACCATATACTGGAAAATTTTTTATAAAAGAAATTGGTTCATGATAAAGCAATTCTGCTAAAATACTATCTATTTTATATTCTTCATTTAGGCCTAGTGCAAGTTGAATTGTATCTAATACTTCGTCATAATATAGATATGTACTTTGAGAATCATTTACTTTTTCTGAACTATAGAGTTCTGCATAGATTTCCTCTAAAAAGGAATAGTTGTAACGGCTAGAGGAATTCCAATCTATTTCAAATTTTTCATTTGTATATAGTTTTGGTGATGTAAGAATTCCGATTCCGTTGGCTATTGGTGCTTTTTCATCCACACAAGGGCAAGGGACTACAAAAATGTGAAAATCTTCGTGAAAGTCTAGGTTTTCTGGCAATTCTTTGTAGAACTTATAATATGTAACACTATTTACGCTAGTTTCTGCAAATGGAGTTCTATGATTTCCTTCTTTTTCTACAAAACTATAGTCTTTTAATTTACAAGCAATTTCTTCAAGATCAAGTTCTGGAAATTCTTCTTTTGTTTGTGTTACAAAAGTTTCCATATTTTTTACTTTTTCTTCTAAATCTTTTTTTGTTAATGCCTTTGTAATTGGATTTTTTAAAACATATTTTTTCGTATTTTCATAAATTCTATCGGTAAGAGCCTCCCAATCAATGGAGTCATTTTCTTGATTATAATAAGTATTATTACTATGTGAAGGTGTTTCAACTTCTTCGATCTTTCCATAAGCTTTTGTTGCAGTTTCTTTATTAATGGTAAGACCATCTATGTATCTTTCATCAAAATCTGAAATAATATCAGCAACCTTATTATTACAAATTTCTTCAATTTTTTCTTTACCAAGTGGAGATAAAGATAAGACGTGAGCTGCTTCTATATCAAAATACACATCTTCTAATCCCTTTTGTTTTTCGTCATCATTATTTGTTTGCTCTAATCGAAATTCTTTATTTTTTGGTAAATAGTCTCCTATTTTTATACCAATACCAGTTGTTGTTGTAAACCATATTAAAGAGAATAATAAACTCTTTGTTTTCAATTTTTTAATATTTTTCTTGCTTTCTTCCTTTTTGGATATATTAAACATAGTGTCCCCCTCAATACGTGCATATTATACCACAAAAAATTTTTTTTGACAATATTTTACCTTGATGGTATATCATGGTGATTTGCGTTTTTGTTGTCATAGATACATTTTAAGGGTTTATTTACTTCTTAATACTATTTTTCAAATAAACGATTATTTTGTATGATTACAACAATAAGAGATTTGCTTCTGAAAATTCATCAAAGTCTAATATAAATTATGACACAGGTCATCGTAATTAGACTTTTATATTTTTAATCCAGTTCATCTGGTACTTTTATTATTTTACAATTAATTTTTGTTTTTGTAGAGGCATTACATACGGTTGATCATAATAGTATCTTGTTGATGATAAATAATCATAATAATCCTGTTTGCTTTGTGAAAAAACAGACGGTGCCTCTCCTATACTATTATGTATTCCAGAAAATTGTTGTTCTTTTATACTATCAATATCTATTTCATACTTTATCCCCAAATACTGAAACATAGTATCTTTGCAATTTGCCAATATCGTATCACTTAAATAACTCATATTACTTTCTTGTGCCCCATATTCATCTGTAGCTTTTTCTATCAGAGAAATACTAGATCTTAGCAGATACTCTGAAAATAATTCGATGAAATAAAGATTATCTTCTAAACTTAACTTGTCTTGATATTTTTCATTCGCTATAATCAAATTATTAAAAAAATTCCTTGTCATTTGATTCATTGCTAATTGTTGTAATTCAAAAATTCCTTCTTCCGTAAATTTTTCTATTAATCCCTCATTTTCTAACTTTATTAGATACCATTTGTTTTTAGCAAGCAAAATATCACAAGCCTTTAACATCTGACAGTTTTTTACAAAATAATCATCCTTATCTTCTCCATATACATTAAAACTTTGAATGAAAGAAATTGGATCTTTATAAAACATATTGGTTAATATACTATCTATTTGATAATCATCGTCTAATCCCAATGCTAACTGAAGAGTTGATAATATTTCATCATATCTCATATAAGTATCTTGTTTCATTTCGGATAATTCACAAGAATATAATTCATTTAGCATATTTATTATCTTTGATAATTCTTTATCTTCTTGTTCATCGCTTGGAAGTCCAAAGAGTCTATCGCAATTAATTACAATATAATTATCATCTTCTAGATATTTTAAAGTTGTTGTTGTTTTTCCAAAACCTTTTGTACCAACAACGTTAACCACACCATCATTCGTTAATATTTTTATGTAATCTTCTCTATCTCTAAATAAGCTAATTCTTTTCACTTTCTTTATCCTCAACATAATCATAATCCCAAAGGCTTAATTTTCCATTGATTTCAATAGGGTTTATTTTACAAACTTTCCCTAATTTAAAACCATATCCATCCCAATCAGAAGCTGTTTTATCAATTATACCTTTATATACTATTTTATCTTTTTTAGCTAGCAATTGTCTTAATCTATCATCAACTTTAACACAATCTGTAATAGAGGCTTTTGCAATTATTTTGCCAGTGGGATATTCTAAGTCCAAATACTTGAATCTCTCCATCGCCTTTTTATCTATACCCTTCCCTGCATGAATGAGTATATCTCCACGATATTTAGTTTTCCAAGTTCTAAATTCATATTCCTTATAACCCTCCGCAATTAAAGTTGCCCATGGTTGTTTTATTGTAATTACCTTCATATAAATGAAACCTTCTATCTATTATTTATCCGACTGATATTTACCAGTATATCTACGAATAATTTCTAAAGCAGCCTTTTTGCCAGCTTCCATTGCTAAAATAACAGTAGCAGAACCAGTCACAACATCCCCTCCAGCATAAACATTATCTAACGATGTTTTGCCATTCTCTACCTGAATAAGCTTTTTCTCTGTTAAAATAATATCACTTTCTTTTAAAGCTTCATGGTTAGGTCCAGTCCCAAGAGCCATAACCACCATATCGCAAGAAACCTCATGATTAGAATGCTTAATCTCTCTAACTCCTCTTCTTCCACCTGCTTCTTCCTCTACAAGTTCCATATCAACTACTTCCATACCAATCACATTATTTTCCTCATCTACTAATATTTTTACAGGATTCTCTAAAAAATGAAACTCGATTTCCTCTTCCTTAGCATGTATTACTTCCATCTGTCTTGCTGGTAGTTCCTCTTCACTACGACGATACATAATATGAGCATCTATTCCTAATCTTTTTAATGATCTAACAGCATCCATTGCCACATTTCCCCCACCAATTACATAAGCTACTTTGGCATGCTTGATTGGTGTTTTCGCATCTTTTTTAAAACTTCCCATTAAATTAATGCGTGAAAGAATTTCATTTGCTGAAAAAACTCCACTAGCATCCTCTCCTGGAATTCCCATAAATCTTGGAAGTCCTGCTCCAGTTCCTATAAATACAGCATCATATTCTTCTTGTAATTCATTTAAAGTAATCGCATTTCCAATAGGAATATTTGTTTTAATTGAAACCCCTAATTTTTCTAATTTCTCTATTTGAGCACTTACAATTTCCTTAGGAAGACGAAATTCTGGTATCCCATAAGTTAAAACCCCACCTGCTTTATGAAGAACTTCATATATCGTAACATCAAACCCTTCTTTCGCTAAATCATAAGCACAAGCAAGTCCTGCAGGTCCACTTCCCACAATAGCAACTGTTTTGTTGATTTTGGAAACCTTAGGAAGAGACTCATATCCATTTTTAAAAGCTTCATCTGAAACATATCGTTCCAAAGAGCCAATAGCAATAGAATCCCCCTTAATTCCACGAATACACCTTGCCTCACACTGCCTTTCTTGAGGACAAACCCTTCCACAAATAGCAGATAAAGAAGAGGACTCACTAATAATACGATAAGCCTCTAAAATATTATCTTCTTTTAAGGCTGCAATAAACTCTGGTATCTTGATATTAACAGGACACCCCTCTACACATTTAGGCACCTTACACTGAAGACATCTACTAGCTTCATCCATCGCTTCTTTTTTTGTATATCCAAGAGACACTTCCTCAAAATTATGGTTTCGAACAGGAGCATCTTGTGTCTTCATCTCTATTTTTTTCATATCCTCCATATCATTCTACCTCACAATCTTTTCCCAAATCTTTTTCCATTTGCAAAAGCTTTTCTTTTTCCTCTTCCTTATAAATATGCATTCTCTTAATCAATAAATCAAAATTCACCTGATGTCCATCAAATTCTGGTCCATCAATACACGCAAACTTTGGCTTTCCTTCAATTTCGCAGCGACATGCCCCACACATACCACTTCCATCCACCATCAACGGATTTAAACTTACAATCGTTTTTACATGATATTTCCTCGTTAATTCCGAAACATTTTTCATCATAATTAAGGGTCCTATAGTAACACACAAATCATAATTTTGAATTTCTCTTTCTAATACATTCGTTACAAAACCCTTATCCCCATAAGAACCATCATCAGTCACATAAAAAACTTTATGAGCCACACTCTCAATCTTATCTTGAATAAGTAAAAGTTCTTTCTCCCTTGCCCCATAAATAATATCAATATCAAAATGATGGTTTTTTAAATACTTAACCTGAGGATAAACAGGAGCTATCCCAACTCCCCCAGCAATATAAACAATTTTCTTATCCTTAAACAATTCTGGATGAACACAAATTTCATTTGCTTTCCCAAGTGGTCCGGAAACTGCAAACAAGTTTTTGGAGATAGTAGACAGTTCCAAAGTAGAAGCCCCCACAACTTGATAAATAAGTGATAAAACATCGCTATCCTTATCATAGTCATAAATAGTTAAAGGTATCCTTTCACTATCTTCTTTTGCCATAACAATCACAAATTGACCTGGTTTAGCATTTCTAATAACATCTTTTGCTACTACTTCCATCAAATAACAATTGGTTGCAATTTTTTCATTTTTTAATATTTCATACATTTTAACACCTTCCTCTTTTATTATAGCATATAGGCACCTGAATCATAGTATTTTATCTCCTGTACCCAATATACCATGCATACATTTGTTTGTAAATATATTCTTTTACTTTTTTTAAAAGTAAATTCCTAATATATAAAAATTACATTTTCTATAACAAAAAGAATATAGAAATCTAATTCTATACTCTACTTCTTCTTCCCCCATCTTGAAAATGGTAAAATCGTAAAAGTTGCATGTCCTTTAATTCTTCTTTTTTCTATAAAACCCAAAGTTCTACTATCTAGTGACTCCACACGATTATCCCCTAAAACAAAGTAAGAATCCTTAGGAATTTTTTTACTACCAAACTCTGATAAATCAAAATCATCTGTCTCTTCATGATAAAAATCTTCTTTCACATATTTACCATTAATATAAAGTTTCTCATCCCTATATTCTATTTTCTCTCCTGGCAAGCCTACAACTCTTTTAATAATATCTTCTTCATCTAGATGAATCACAACAATATCAAACCGTTTTATATCATGAAAGCGATAACTAATTTTATCAAGTAACATAATATCTTGATTCTGAAGTGTCTCCTTCATCGAAGGTCCATTCACACGAATAGGAGAAATAATAAATGCTTTAATAAACACTACAAGAAATAAAACGGTTAAATAAGGCCATCCCTCTTTTAAAAACTGTTTCATAATTTAAAATAAAAAACAAGGCTTGGCCTTATTTTTGTCCTCTTTCTTTGATTCTGTATTGACCAACATAATCTTTTAAGAATGTTAATTTTGCACGTCTTACTTTTCCTTTACGTACTACTGTAATTTTTGATATTTTAGGTGAATTTACTGGAAATATTCTCTCCACTCCAACTCCTGCAGAAACTTTACGAACCGTAAATGTTTCAGAAACAGAACCACCTTTTCTTGAAACAACAATTCCTTCAAATGCTTGAATACGTTCTCTCTTACCTTCGATGATTTTTACATCGACACGAACTGTATCACCAACACGAAACTCAGGAATATCTTTTCTCATTTGTTTCTCATTAATTTTGTCAATTACGTTCATAGATTTACCCTCACTTTCTTATAAAAAGAGATCATATATTTTTCTACAGCGGATCACTTCTTTTGACGTTTCTAATTATAACACAACTTATGTTCATCATGCAACTAATATTTCATATTTTTAATGAACAAATGTTACACTAGTAAGTCCATAATTACCTCTATCATCCTTTTGAAAAGAAAAACGTACAGTATCTAACTGATTTTCTACCTTCTGATAATCATGCTCTGTAAACCCTTCTTCCCTCTCCCGAGTAAGAAGAGCATCCTTTCTCTCTTCTGCATCTTTTGCACTTTTGTAATAAGTAAGAACAGGCCCACAAGTACCACTACAATAAGGTCCATAAACAGATTTTACATCAACAAAGTACTCCTTCTCATCTAAAACACTACCATCTATTAAAAAGGTATAAACTTGAAACAAAGAAATACCATCATGACCATGTTCATTAGAAAAAGTATAAACTCTCGCTGCCTTATCATAAGTATATAAAACACCATCTCCATGATCACACAAAATATCTTCATAAATAACTCCATGATTACGACCAAAAAAATATTCCAAATTCTTCTTTATCTCACTTTGCATAAATTCTTTTTGTCCCTGTTTTTCCATATGAAGATAAGCAAACAACAATTTCTGTTGATTAGACAAACTCTTAATATCTGATATAGGATAAAAAGAAGCCAAATAAGTATTATAATCATCAATTTGTTCTAAAAGCATTTTCTCCTCTGCCATAGATAAACTTCTTTTTACACGCTCCACTTTTTTATCTACATCTTCATCCTGTTTTTCTTCTATACATTTAGTCTCTTTCTTTTTAACAACAAAAACTTTATCATAAAATATATAAGAACAATTACCAATAAATAGCAAAGTAAGAAGAACAATAAGTATCTTTTGTCCTTCTGTAATCTTTCTCTTTCTCAAAACAATCACCATCCAAATATTTATAGTTTTAACTATAAAAGGTCCATTACTTAGATCTAGAAATATATTCTTCTGCTAAACTTGCTTTAATTTCCATCTCTTTTTGAAGTGCTACTTGCTGCATTACTTTTAATTGAACAGACATCTCTCTAATCTCTTTTTCTTTCAAATACTTACGATACTTATTCTTAACTTCCAATCGGAACTTCTCTATTAAATTCATCGCTTCTTGAATACTACCACCTTCATCGTCTCCTGAAATCAGAAGTTCTGTAAGAATTTTAATCAAGCGTTCATATTTAACCTTTACCTTTTTAGAAACAAGAACATAAATAAGTTCAGAATCCATAACCAAAATATTTTTAATAGGGCTCCCCTGAATAACAACAGAGTGGGACTTAGACACCATAGGATAACCACAAAACTGAAAATCTTTTAAAAACACATCCGTTTTCTCCACTCTCACTATTTTACGCATCATCCACCATCTCCTTATATAAATCAGGACGTCTTAATTTTGTTCTTTTAATACTCTCATCGATGCGATACTTTGCAATTTTCTTATGATCTCCACTAAGTAAAACATCAGGGACACTCATTTCTCTATAAACTCGAGGCTTAGTATAACTAGGATAATCGAGCAAATGGTGATTAAAAGACTCATTTTGATGAGACTCCTCTCGAATCACACCTGGTAAAAGTCTAACAATAGAATCAACTAATACCATACTAGCATACTCTCCACCCGTAAGAACATAATCTCCAATACTAATCTCAAAATCAGCAAGAGTTCGAATCCTCTCATCAAATCCCTCATAATGGCCACAAATAAGAATTAAATGCTTCTCTTTGCTAAAATCATAAGCAAATTTTTGATGATAACAAACACCATCTGGTGTCAATAATATAATTTTACTATCTTCTGTCCTAATATCATCAATACAATCAAAAATGGGTTGTGCTGATAAAACCATCCCACACCCTCCTCCATAAGGGGTATCATCCACCTTATGATGAGGATCTAAAGAATACTTTCTAAAATCCACTAAATGAATCTCTACTAACCCCTCATCTTGAGCTCGCCTCAAAATAGAATGTTCAAAAGCACCCATAAACATATCTGGAAAAAGAGTTAAAATATCTATTCTCATAATTATCTACATCCCATCTATCATAGTAATTATAATCTGATGATTTTTATAATCAATTTTTTCAAGAAAAGGAGAAGCAAAAGGAATGAGCACTTCCCTATTTGCAATCTCCACTCTTAATATTTTATTAGTAGGACTAGCAAAGAAAACCTCTTTTACTACTCCTCTATTCTGATTATTATCAATCACAACATATTCTAATAAATCATCATCCAAAACTTCATTCTCTGCTAAGCATAAATCATCCCGTTCTTTATAAACATCCCTGTTAAGTAAACAAGAAACATCATCAATAGAGGAAAAACCATCTAACATTATCATATCATAATTCTTATGTTTTCGGTAATGATTAATTTGAAACTTTTCTCCATTTACAACAATAAAACTAAAAGGTTTAAATGCTTTCTCTTTATATAAAAAATCAGAAATAATTCTAATTTCTCCTTTAATCCCATGAGTAGAAACTACTTTTCCAATATAAACAAGTCCCATTATCTTCTTCCCCTTAATTCATATAATAAAATACTACTAGCAACAGAAACATTTAGGCTTTCTACATTTCCATTCATTTCAATACATAAATATTGATCACACAAATCAAGAATATTCTCATGAACACCACTACCTTCATTACCAACTACAAGTGCATAAGAATGATGATCTCTAACGTCAAAAACAGAGGTTCCATATTCAACATGAGTACCATAAATAGGGATCATATCTTCTTTTAATTTAGAAATGACACTCACTAAATCATCACGGAAAAAAGAAACATAAAATAACATTCCTTGTGTCGCTCTTACTACTTTTGGGTTATAAAGATCTACCGTATTAGGAGATAAAACAACAGTGTCAATATCAAAAGCAACAGCACTCCGAATAATCGTACCCAAATTCCCAGGATCTTGAATATCGTCAAGCATTAAGACACGCCTACCCAAAAAAGAAGACTCTGGTACTTTCTTACAAAGTGCTAAAACAGAAACAGGATGATCTAATGTAGAGATTTTATGAATAATCTCTTTTGTCGTATAAATAATAGGAACATCTAATGCAAGTACTTCATCTTGTTCTAAAATCACTTCTTCTATATATCCACACTTATATGCCTCTAATACTAAATGCATTCCCTCTACAATAAATTTACCTGTTATATCTCGATACTTTTTCTGTTTTAACTTCACATATTCTTTTATCTTTGGATTATCCATACTAGTAATTAACATATTCCACCTCTAAAACTCTTTCATTTCATTTCTAACTTTTTTATAATCAGGATAATTTTCCTCCACTACTTTCCAAAACAAAGAAGAATGATTCGCATAAACTAAATGAGAAAGTTCATGGACAATCACATAATCTAAGTATTTAGTCTCTCTTTTCATAAGCTCCAAATTAAGAGTAATAATATTAAGTCTCGTATTACAAACACCCCATCTAGAAGTCATTTTTCGAATTCTTAAACTAGGATAAGGAATATCCCTAGAAAAACGATTATAAATTTTGTCTAGATGAAGAAGAAATAATTTTTTCGCTTCCTTTTTATAAAATTTAGAAATATCCTCTTCTTTATGAATAAATACTTTATTACTGCCAAGAAGAACACCCTCTGTATTCGTATAAATAACCTCATATCTTTTTCCTAAATAATGAAAATCTGTATTATTTTGATTTTTTGTCTCTTGAGACTGAATCATTTTAAGTATCTGACTTTCTTTTTCTTCTAGTAACTTTAAAATACTTCGGTCACTACTAAAGGTATTCGTAGTAACATAAATGGTTAAATCTTTTTTAACTCGAATATAAGTATTCTTCGTTGTTTTTTTCTTTTCAATAAAAACAGGATAAGAAATATTATCAATTGTTAAGTGCATAAACATCACCCATCTTTATTTTACAACAAACAACATAAAAAAGAAAGATATGAAATATCTTCCACAAGTACGAACACTAGAAACGACCTCCACCGCCGCCTCCTCCAAAAGATCCTCCACCAAAGGAGCTTCCTCCTCCAAAACCAGAGTCAGATGATGAAGAACTAGCAATAACAGCACTTCTTGAAGCAGAAACAGCAGTACAAAGCGAAGTAGAAAGAGAAACATAAAGATGAGTATCCATCATACGATCCATATAATAATAATCATAGTAATATGGACTACTCTCCGTAATATTCATGCTATCCAATCTAAGTTTCATCGCCTTTTCTACTTCATCTGCACAACCCAAAATAGAAGCATAAACCAAATATTTTCCCCAAAGTTTTACTTCAGGAAGTTCTTTCTCATCCATCATACCAAAATCTTTTAAAAATCTTTTAAAAGCCTGCCACTTCGCATATTCCAAAGCACCCTTAGAACTACGAAAAGAAAAGTTCATCACATAAATCGCTTGAAAAATACCAAAGACGATGGATAAATAGCCTAAAATAAACCCAGTTTCAAAAGTAGCATTCAGAAAAACAATAAATATAGAGAAAATAGAGATGACAAAAGAGATAATCTGACTATGATGAACTCCTTGAAAAAATCCATAAGACTCTCCCTCACGCTTTGCATTCTTCCTCCAACCATCATACTTTTCAAGCAAGATTTTAGCCTTACTCACACTAGTACCATAATTCTTAATAGCAGCAAGAGAAACCTTAGAACCATCCCCCATTTTTTCTACCACCACTTGGCATAACATTTTCTCATTTTCACTAAGACCATTCATAGAAGAGTCCTGAAGTACTAAAAAATAATCATCTTTTAGTTGAGGATTATCCTCTAATTTTAAAACTTTTTTATCTACAATTCTTAAAAGGGAGGAAGACATAGCTTTATCAGTAACGTTTTTAATGAGCAAATATTGAAGAACTTCTGGCCCATACTCTCCTGGTAAATCTCGAAAATAGTCATGATGAAAATCAGTTTTCAAATTCCTACGTTTACAAAAGATAAAATAAATACCTGCAAGAACATAGAATATAAACCAAATAACAGTAAGCAAAATGGCAAAAGAATTCTGCCTTTTTATCTTATCTCGAACTTGGTTCGCTTTATCGGCATCTTCTTTTTCTACGGTCAAGATATTTTCTCTACCATTTACTCCACTCATTTTAGTAGCAAATGGGGTAATACTTTTATCAAACATCATTCGAACACTAACTGGATTATAAGCCCCTAAAAAGTTATAATAAATATAAGCAGTCTGATCATTTTCACGACGAATTTCTCCATTTAAAGTATTTTCATTTCCTTTTAAAAATACACGTAAATCAGAATCTTTCTTTGGAAGATTCACCCATACTTTAAAATCATAAATATTCTCAGTATACCCATATCCAAGAAGATTCCAAGCAATTTCTGCTACATCATTATGAACAACAACGACATCATGTAAAGTATAGGAGATATAAAAGGCTTTCTTTCTACTAGAGGGATTATAAATTTTAAGGTTAATACCAGTATCATTATCCTCTCTTTCATAAACACCACTCATGCCCTCACGTCCAAAATCAATAACAGAAAACTCCCGCTCACACAAGTCACTAGTAGGACGAGAAAAACCAGTACTTGCCTCACACACTTTTAAATCAGTAATACTACTAGCATTATAAATATCACTTCCACGAAAGTCTATAAGTTCTCCTTGAAACTTTCTAGCGGAAGTATTTTTAAAGACAAGACTACGCAGTCTTCCGTTATAACTTCCAGAAAGCTCAGCAAGTTCTACTACATCAACAGAGCCATCTTCCTTAACATCCATATTAATATACATATGACTAGTTCCATCTTTTTTCGCAAAAACAACAGATGGAACTAGTAAAAAAGCAATTCCCAAATAATAAAATATTCTCTTTTTCATTATAAAAACTCCTTCATTAACCAATTACAAAAGGTTTATCCATACTACCATTTCCTGATGTGATTTTAGTTCCAGGTACAAGGACTAACGCAGGCCGCACGCCGTGTGAAGTACTCACGCTGTGGCTGAACAAACCACCACGAGAAAAGACGCTGAGACTGGAAGCACTGCTATCAAAGGAAGATGGCGACAAAACCCAGAAATCCTGACTTGTACATAAATAATAACTGGAATTCACAGTACCTGTCCCTCCTGCCAACATGACCTCATCGCCTGTTAAGAGTGCCACTGGATATGTAAGTAATCCATTTCCATTACTACTACCCACTGTAAATTTATCAGCATCATTCACACATCTTAAACTTGGACTCTGTGTTTCATATACTCTATCATATCCTCCAAAAATAGTATAACCATCTTCATCCGCTCTAGAACTTCGATCATTACACCAGATAGCATCTTCGAGTCGTTCAGTATAACCGTTCATATTATTTTGATACCATGTATCAATAACTCCTTTGATAGTAGAGTCACTAGTATTACCTACCATATATCCTACATATTCTAAAGTATTACTAGAAGGATTAAAAGTACTTTTACCTATCTGTGTTACCTCTCCTGTAGTATTAGAACAATATCCATTTGCATCAGGACTTCCATTATAAATCAGTTTTACTCCTCCTGTTTCAGTTGTCCTTACTATCTTCCAACAAAATCCTCCAAACTTCACATTATTATTAGTAACTGCTCCTCTATAGTAATGTACTGGATACTTTTCATCTTTGGTAGAAGCAAAGGTATACACTCCTTTTCCATTTGTATCTGATGAAATTTTTCCAAAATTAATTCCTGTGCTACTCGTTACAAACTCACTTTGTATATTATCAAGAACTGCACTCTTTGCTATTTCACTATATAGTGATTTCCCCATTTCCTGTATTGCTTCTATCCTAAGTTGTCCTTTAAACATTGTCTCCATCACTTCATTGGTAGCACTTTCATCTATCCACATCTTTAAAATATAAGTATATTTTGTTTTAGGGGCAATCGTTCCACTTTCTAATACTCGATTTGATGCAGTTCCTGTTTGATCTAATAGTTGTAAATCTACTTCACTTCCATCTTTTACTAGTTGATATTTAATGAAAGAGTCACTCATTCTATTCTGCCCTTCTGCTAGATCTAAATCATCTAAATAAATCGTATAATCACTGGTTACATTACCTTTATTCTCCAATGTAAAAGTATATCCTTCTTGTGACAAACCCTCTTCATTACTGACAGGAACGGCATCAAGAAATGATATTCCTCCTGCCATCGTATCATCAAGTTCTAACTCCAAGCTTCCTGCAGTTAAAATCGTTAACTCTTTCGTACCTCTAAGAGTTAATTGCAACCATGCATAAGAAAGTCCTATTAACATAAGTACCACACTTACTCCTACAAATACTCCCATCTTATGTTTCTTGAACCAGTTTTCCTTTTCCACATTCATCACGATTCTCCTCTACTTTATAATCTATATTATAATAAAAACAAGAAAAATAAACAAGTTAAAAACAAAGCTATTACAAAATTAGACATAGAAAAAACTTGCAAAAGCAAGTCTTATTCGAATGATACTTTTGGAGCATTTCTTTCTTGTTCATTAATCTCAAAGAATGTACTCTTTTGAAAATGACAAATATTTGCCACAATATTAGAAGGAATCATCTCCACTTTATTGTTATACTTTAATACTGTATCATTATAAAACTGTCTCATTGTACTAATCTTATCCTCAGTATCTCGCAAATCTCCTTGTAATCCTAAAAAGTTCTCATTGGCTTTTAACTCAGGATAAGACTCTGTAAGCATCATAAGTTTCGATAAAGCCTGTGTTAACTCTCCACTTGCTTTCATCTCTTCTTCTGGACTTTTAGCAGAAACAAAAGTATTACGTGCCTTAACAACATCTTCAAGTGTTCCCTTCTCATGTTTGGCATACCCTTTAATGGTCTCCACCAAATTTGGAATTAAATCTGCCCTTCTTTTCAATTGAACATCAATTTGAGACCATTGATCTGCTACTCTATTTCTTAAAACAATCAAAGAATTATAAGTAGCAAAAAACCAAAGTAAAATAAGTACAATAATCACAATCACTACAATTAACCATACTGGCATATACTATCTCCTCCTTACTTTAAGTATACGAAAAAACATCTATTTTGAAAAGTAAATTTAAAAAAAAAGAAAATATCTTTACATTTTATGACAAAATCAAATGTATAAATAAAAAAAAGAAAGCCAAACTATTATCAGGAGGATAAAATATGGATATAAATATAAGAGAACACATTATTAATAATTTTAAAGGAGATAACTATGATCAATTACGTAGTGCAATTGAAGAATCTATCTCGGAAGGTGATGAAGTAACACTACCTGGTATGGGTGTTTTTCTAGAGTTAATCTGGGAAGGTGCTGATCAAGAAATGAAAAACAAAATGTTAGATATCATCAAAAAAACAGTAGATGAAAAAACAAAAAACAATAGTCAAAATGAAAAATAAAAGGATACTACACAAAGTATCACTTTTTATTTGATATTTTTATCATACTCAATATCAGAAATTTCATATCGTCTATTCTCAGAAATAACTTTCATAAGTTTATTTACACCATATCCCACAAAAGCCAAAATAAAGAAGTAATAAACCCCAAATCTAGAGAAAGTAGGTGCAGACTCTGTAAATAAATCAATTAAAGATGCCCCAACCCCCATAGAGGTAACAATGGTTAAACTATTAACTGATTTTTCAGTCACTTGTGACTCTAAACTATGAAATAAAGCTTCTGCAGAATTCAAATAATTTTTAGTCATAGCCCATATATGTTGCATATAAGAAACAGTATTAACAAGTGTTTCATATCGATATCCAATAAGATCTAAAGAATCCGTTAAATCACTATCACTCTTAGCAATTTTCTCACGTGTTTTAATATAAGTATTCATCTGATTAATTCTAGAGTCAATTAAATTCACTGTTTTCTTATAACCATCTATTTTACTGCTAAAAGAAACAATATCACGTCCTCGTATTTTAACATTTTCTTTCACTTCATCTATTTTTTCCCAAATAATACGATGCAGATTTAAGTATCTATGCAATTGTGCTTTAAACTCTCTTATAAAGATTTGTTCTTCAATATATCTTTCTACTTGATGAAGATCACTGCTTTTATGATTAATAAAGTAGTATTTATCTCCTCTTACTACATCATAATCTTTATTAGAAAACTCAAAGTATTTTTGTTTTTCAGTCCGACTGAGTAATGCTTGTATATTTTCTTTACTAGCACGATTTAAAACGATAAAGTAGGGATATACTGTTTCTATATTAGCAAGTTCTTTAGGAACAGGCGCTCCTAGTGAAAAGAGGTAGCTAATAGCAGGAGATAAAGAATGCTCATAGTAATGTGCTAAGGCATCAATATCTTTAAATAAAGAAAACTCATTAATATCATCATTACTTAAAACAATAAGTCCATCTTCAAAAATTTTAATATAGATTCCATCTCTTGTAGTAATCATAATATATTCAAGACCATCAATTCCATATTCTACTTCTTTCATGTTTAATTCATTATGTAATTTTAATAATTTTTTCTTATCTAAGTTCAATTCAGATGTTGCATCCCTTACAAAATCATAAATTTCACTTAATTGTAAAGTAGTTCTCTGAAACCACCCACCAATATATATTTTACTGATATTCATAACCAGCACCTACTTAAATTTTTTTAGAGAAAAATCCAGCTTCTTCTAAAACAAAACCAAATTTTTTATAACATTTATGGGCAGGAACTCGGATATTATTAGACCAAAGTTTCATGGCCTTACATCCTTGATCAAGGCATATTTGTTCTACGATTTCAAGCATTTTAGTTGCCAAATTATGACGACGATATTCTGGTTTTACACAGACATGATTTAAAATAGAAAAGGTATTCATATCAGAAAACATAGTTCTAATAATACTAATTCTAGTATGAGCAATAATCTTACCTTCCATAATTCCAATTAAATAGATGGTATTAGGATCCTTTTGACTTTGTAAAAATACTTCTTTTGCATATTCTATACTGGTATTCTCAGAAAAACACTCATTACATAAACCAATAAGTCCTTCTAAGTCTTCCATTCTAGCTTCTCTAAACGTTACTTCCATAACTACACTCCTTATTATTCTTAATATATTACAAGTATAACATGAGTTTTATATTTTGGCTACCAAAAATCGATTTATTTCGACAAAAAGAAAAGAGCGTAAAGCTCCCATCTCATATACTAGGGTCTAAATCAACAGTAAACGGATCATTAGCACTCCCGTCCCCACCACCTACGATTGTCCCAGGTGCAAGTGAAACCGCGGGCCGCACGCCGTACGAGCTGCTCACGACGTTGTAGTACAGGTTGCCACTGGAGTTGACGTAGAGGCCGTAAGTACCGTAGCTGCCGAAGTTAGACGGCGACAAAGCCCACCAATACTTATTCGTATACAAATAACTTGAACTACTATATCCACTCCATCCATGTCCTGCCAATGTTAACTCATCTCCTGTTAATAGTGCCACTGGATAGGTTAATGCTCCATTCCCTTTCTCTTCACTTACTGTAAACTGATCTAGTCTATTAACACACTCCAAACTTGGTTGATATAATACCTCATTTCTTCCACGTGATGC
>CAMNSB010000025.1 GCA_946554325.1 uncultured Mycoplasmatota bacterium | reverse complement strand
CATATACTGTAAACTCCTTTCTTTTTTATTCCACTTTCATTTTAGAATGGAAGAATCAAAGAGAAAAATTAGTTTTTCCTTTTTTTTTTAGGCTACTTAATATATAATAGGTATAAGAGGTGAAAGAGGCATGGAAGAGTTTACCTTCACGAGTAAGGAAGAATTATACAATAGGGTAAAACCAGCATTACACGCAAAAATCGCAGAACTACATAGACTTGGTTATACTTACATTCAAGAAGTGGATATTTGGAATTATCTCATTCAGTCAAAATGGAAAGTAGCAAAGAACTTATCATTATCAGATGTCGTAAGTGATATTTTGCACGCTGAAAATGAAAAGATTGATATCTATTTAAAAGGAGAAATCAGAAAAGAAAAACGTCGTGCCTATTTTCATCAGAAGTTAGAAATAGTATAGAGGTGTAAAAATGACAAAGAGTAAAAATAACAAAAAAGCAAAGAAAAATGTAATAATGACAATCATAGCTTTATTACTACTATGTATAGGGATTTCACTAGCATTTATACCATTATTTAAAAACTTAAATTTTGGTTTGGATTTGCAAGGAGGATTTGAAATTTTATATGAAGTAAAGTCAATAGATGGATCTAAAATGACCAAAAATAAGATGAATGCAACCTATAAAACACTAAGTAAAAGAATAGATTCCCTTGGAGTAACAGAGCCAGAAATCGTTTTAGAGGGAAATAATAAGATTAGGATAAAACTAGCAGGAGTAAAAAATCAAGAAGAAGCAAGAAAACAACTATCTACAGTAGCAACTTTATCTTTTAGAGATAATAATGATAATCTATTGATGGATAGTAGTGTATTAAATGCTGGAAGTGCGAAAGTAACACAGGATTCAAGTGGAAGACCAGCTGTTTTACTATCTGTTAAAAATAAAGATAAATTCTATGATGTAACAAATAGAGTAAAAGATTATGAACAAGGAAATAATGTAATCGTTATTTGGCTAGACTATGAAGAGGGAAAGAATAGTTACAGTACAGAAAAAGCAAATTGTGGAAGTAGTGGTTCTAATTGCTTATCTTCTGCAACTGTCTCACAAGGATTTGCAAGTGATGTAATTATTCAAGGTAATTTCACAGAAGAAGAAGTAAATAATTTAGTAGATTTAATTAACTCAGGATCCCTTCCTTCTAAATTAACGGAAGTATCATCTAAAACGGTAGGGGCATCTTTTGGAGATGCAACACTAGAAAAAACGCTAATTGCAGGAATTATTGGGATTAGCTTAATCGCAATCATGTTAATAAGCCTTTATCATTTTGCAGGAGTAATTTCTACAATATCAGTACTAATATATTCATTCTTAGTTTTTGCAGTATTCTGGACAGTAGGAGGAGTTCTAACACTACCTGGAATTGCCGCACTTGTCCTTGGAATTGGAATGGCAGTAGATGCCAATGTCATAACATTCTCAAGAATAAGAGAAGAACTATATAAAGGCAAAAGTCTAACTTATGCCTACAAAGAAGGAGCAAAATCTTCCCTTCGAGCAATTATCGATGCCAATGCTACTACATTACTAGTTGCCATTATAATGTTTATGTTTGGTGAGTCTAGTGTAAAAGGATTTGCTACAATGCTAATTATTACCATTGCTGTAACTATGTTTACTATGGTGTTCTTAACTAGATTCTTATTAGGATTATTTGTAAAGACTGGCTTTTTTGAAGACAAAACAATGGCCTTTATCAGAGTAAATAAAAAAGATATTCCAAATGTAGCAAAAAACGAAAAAGTAACAAAAGTACCATTTGCGAAAGTAGACTTTTTAAATCATGCCAAAAAAGTGACAGTGCTATCGGCAATTATCATTCTATTAGGAGTAGTCATGTTTGCTACCAAAGGGTTTAACCTTGGAATTGACTATCAAGCAGGTTCTAATATTACCATAGAGACAAGTGAAAAACTATCTAAAACAAAAATAAAAGAAGATTTAAAAGAGCTAAATATCAAAGAAAAAAATATTGATATAGCAGATGATCAAGTAAGTATTCGTATTTCAGATGTACTAAATGCTAGTCGTATTCATGAAATAAGTACTTATTTTGAACAAAAATATCAGGCAAAAGTAGATATTGGCGTAGTTTCCAATGTAGTAAAAGAAGAACTAACTAAAAATGCAATCTTTGCAGTATTACTATCTATTTTAGGAATTATTCTCTATATTTCAGTACGTTTTCGCCCAAGTTATGCTCTAGGTGCTGTAATAGCATTAATTCATGATGTCTTAATTATCTTTGCAATCTTTGCAATTTTCCATTTAGAAATATCTGTAATGTTTATTGCAGCAATACTAGCTATTATTGGATATTCCATTAATGACACCATTGTCTGTTTCGATAGAATTCGCGAAAACTTACAAAAGAAAAACACAAAATTAGATAGCATAAAATTAAAAGAAATAGTAAATGTCAGTATTCGTGAAACATTTACACGTTCCCTTTATACGTCGATTACAACAATCTTACCAGTATTAGCACTAATATTCCTAGGCTCTAAAGAAATTTTAAACTTTAATCTTGCAATGCTTGTAGGACTTATAT
Source organism: uncultured Mycoplasmatota bacterium (assembly GCA_946554325.1). Lineage (GTDB taxonomy): Bacteria > Bacillota_I > Bacilli_A > RF39 > UBA660 > MGBC119817. The sequence goes on along the minus strand of CAMNSB010000025.1, from coordinate 15,397 downwards.
CAGGAACTTATTCATCTATTTTTATAGCAACTGTAATATTTTACTTACTAGAAAAGTCTCAACTAGGAAAAGAAAAAACAAAGAAAAAGAAAGTATATAAAGATGATGTAGAAGAAAAACAAATAAAAGGAATCAATTGCTAGCAAGAAAAGGGGTGGCAGTATGTCAAAGAAGAAAGAAATAGAAAAAGTAGAAGAGTTAATAGAAAAAGTAGACACCTATATCGACTCAAAAGAAAGTTTAGAATTATTAAGAAAAACCTATGACTTTGCTTATGCAAAACATAAAGGGCAATATAGAAAAAGTGGGGAAGAATATATTATTCATCCCCTTAATGTTGCCTACATTTTAACGGATATTTATGCTGATATTCCAACGATTCAAGCGGCATTAATGCATGATGTCTTAGAAGACTGTGATTGTACAAATAAAGAAATGGAAGAGCACTTCGGAAAAGAAGTGACAATGCTAGTACAAGGTGTAACCAAACTTTCCAAGATAAACTTTTCAACAGAAAATGAATACCTAATTGAATATTATAAAAAAATCATCGTAGGAATCAGTGAGGATGTACGCGTTATCATCATAAAATTAGCAGATCGCCTTCACAATATGAGAACACTTTGGGCACTGCCTGAAGCAAAACAGAAAATAAAAGCAAAAGAATCTATGGAAATTTTAGCTCCTATCGCTCATCACTTAGGAATCCATAAAATAAAAAGTGAACTAGAAGATTTATCCTTACGTTATTTAAAACCAGATGTCTTCTACGATATTGCAGAAAAACTCAATCTATCTAAACTAGAGCGAGATAAAACAGTCTTAGAAATGCAAAAAATTGTCTCTTCTTTACTAACAGAACATAATATTCATCACGAAATAAAGGGGCGTGCTAAAAGCATTTATAGTATTTATAACAAATTAAATAAAGGTCGAAAATTTAGTGATATCTATGACTTGCATGCTTTAAGAATATTAGTAGAAAAAGAGCAAGAATGCTATGTGGCCTTAGGAATTATTCATTCAAAATTCAGACCACTGCCCAACAGATTCAAAGATTATGTAGCAATGCCCAAACCCAATATGTATCAGTCCCTTCATACAACTGTTTTTGGACTAGATGGTTATTTATTTGAAATTCAAATTAGAACCCACGAAATGGACGAAATTGCAGAAAATGGAATTGCGAGTCACTGGGCTTATAAAGAAAATAAAGATGCAAAAGCCAATATGCAGTCTACTACAGAACAAAAATTACAATTTTTTAAATCGATTATGGACTTGTCTAGTGATAAATTATCCAGTGAAGAATTTGTAAACTCTGTAAAAGATGAAGTTTTAAACGATAACATTTATGTCTTTACCCCAAAAGGTGACATCATCGAACTCCCAAAAGGCTCTACTCCAATTGATTTTGCTTATAAAGTACATACTAAAGTAGGAGAGACAATGATAGGAGCAATTGTAAATAATAGTATAGTATCATTAGATTATGAATTACAAAATAACGACATTGTAAAAATAAATACGAATAAAGCATCCACCCCTTCTAAGGAATGGATAAGTATCGCCAAAACTACCCATACCAAAAATAAAATTCGCTCCTTCTTTGCAAAAAATGAAAAAGAAATTTATATAGAAAGAGGAAAAGATAGTTTAGAAAAAGAACTACGAAAGAAAAAAATAGTCTTTAATGAGTTTTTATCCGATAAAAATATAGAAGAAATCTGTAAAGAAATAAAAGTAAAAAGTCTAGATGAAATCTATCTAAATATTGGAAATGGCAAACATGCACCTAGTACAATTATAAATATCATTATAAAAGAAGAAAGAAAAGCACCAAAAGTATCGAAAATTGGATCCCAAAATATTGATGCAAATGCTGATATCATTGTATCAGGAATTGATCAAGTAAGAGTCAATCTTGCTCAATGCTGCAATCCTGTATTTGGCGATGATATTATTGGCTACATCACAATGGGAAACGGAATTACAGTACATAGAAGTAATTGTCATAACTTAGTATCCTTAGAAGAGCGAAATGTAGAAGTAACATGGAATGAAAACAAAAATAAACGTTATCTAACTTGCTTAATCATTCATACAACAGAAACCGAAGATCATATGCTAGATATCGTTCAAAAAGCCAATATATTAGATATCCCAGTAGACTCCATTCATACTATGAGCAAAGTAGGAGGAGCTATATATGAATTAAAAGTATATGTAAGAAATCTAGAACATTTGAATAAACTATTAATAGAGTTTAATAAACAACCTTACATAGAAAAAGTAGAAAGGATACAACGATGAGAGTAGTAGTACAAAGAAGTGCTTCTTCAAGCGTTGCAGTAGAAAATAAGATAGTTGGAAAAATAAAGCATGGAGTAGTTTTATTAATTGGATTTACAGAAGGGGATAATAAAGAAAAAATAGAGTATCTCGCGAAAAAAATAGTAACACTTAGAATCTTTCCTGATGAAAACAACATTATGAATCACTCCCTTATAGATACAAAAGGAGAAATTCTAGCTATCTCTCAATTTACACTATATGCGGATACAAAAAAAGGAGCACGTCCTAGTTATATGAAAGCCTTAACATCAGAAAAAGCAGAAAAGCTATATAAGGAATTTTGTCAAGAATTAGAAAAATATACGAAAGTAGAACGAGGTGTGTTTGGTGCTGATATGGAAGTAACAATAACGAATGTTGGTCCAACCACAATTCTTTTAGAAAGGTAAGATTATGGAAAAAAACAAACTGAATTATCGATTATTAAATGTTACGCTTTTATCATTATTCATTTTACTACTAGCAATGAATATCACCACTTGGTGGTCATTTGTAAGTACTATTATAAAAATTATGATGCCCTTTATCGTTGCTTTTGGATGTGCTTATGCTCTTTATCCGCTAGTATTGAAATTAGAGGAAAAAGGAGTTCGCCATGGACTTGCTGTAACTGTAATTGTTTTAGCGGTCGTATTAATATTAAGTGCTTTACTAGCAATTACGCTACCACTAGTTTACGACCAATTAGTACTCCTATCTAAAATGATTGTAGAAGTCTTCGAAGATATTAGTACAAAGTTCGATCTAAACCTTGGAAACATTGAAGGAAAAATAGCAGAATTTTTAAATGAAGCGATTGGTAGTATCGGAAAAATCGTATCAGATGGAACGATGGATATATTAGCAAAATCTTTAGGGTTTGTAGGATCATTTATAGTAGGATTTATTGCCTGGATTTATTTCCTAGTAGATATGAGCAAAATAAGAAAAACAGTATCTACCTTTTTAAAAAGTATTAAAGGCAAGGCTTACCGATATTTTAAAGCAGTGGATATAGAAATTGGTAACTACATCAAAGGACTTACGATTTTTATGGTAATCCAACTCATAGAGTATTCTGTTTTGTTCTTCATAGTAGGACATCCAAACTGGCTTCTACTTGGAATTCTTGCCTGCGTAACTACAGTTATCCCATACTTTGGTGGACTAATTACCAATATTATAGCAGTCATCACAGCAAGCGTAGTATCCACTCCAACCTTTATCGCAACAGGACTAATTTGTCTTATTTTCCCACAACTAGATGGCTATGTCATATCACCAAAAGTATATGGCAAAACCAATAATGTAAATGCATTAGTCACTGTTATGGTAGTAACAATCGGTGGAAGTCTAGCAGGAATTTTAGGAATTATCGTAGCCTTACCAATCTACCTATTTATTAGAACAACTTACCACTTTTATATTGCTGATATTAAAAAAAGTGTAAAAAAAGTAACAGAAGTAAAGTAGTTGCAAATAGGAAGAAGTGCTGTATGTAAAGGATATATTTGTGACTTCTTTTTACTATTATTAAGTTTTTCTTGTCTTTACCTCTATCCTATACTATAATAAGAAAAACTTAAGGGGGACTTATGATAACTTTAAATAAAGATTATAGTGAATTAAAAAGTCAGATTGCCTATACTAAAAACTATCTTAATACCTGTTTTAATTCCTTAGAAGTTTATGACTATATGGAACTTTATAAATCTTTAAAAGATGCAACAAGAAAAGTAGAATTACCATTCATGTGGGATTTTCCTCGTGAACAATGGGAAATTTATAAAACAGAAGAGCAAAGGGATAAATACTTAAAAAAAGAATGTTTTAGTAAAGAAGAACTATTTTTAAAAGAATATTTGCAAACAACTCATCATGCTATAGGTGAGTTATTAGATGAAATTGAAGACTTTAGAGATGATATAGATGGAAAAGAAATCCATACTTTTGGTGTAGATTGCGAAGAACCAGAGGAGTTATTATATGAATTTTTAAAAGAAGAAGATAAGGTGCTAAAAGAAATCTATGAAGATATGAAACGATATAAGAGAATATATTATAATAAAGTAAATCTAGATGCCCATGCAATTTATAATAACCTACAGAAAATTCCAAGTATATTTATCCCTATAAAAAGTTTTGATATAGAAGATGTGGCAATTTTAATCCATGAATTAGGACATATACTAGATAATACAGAACTTTGTAATCATTCGATGATAAAAAGTCATCTTTATCCATCTTGTTCCATATATCAAGAAGTGCCATCTTATTATTATGAACAAAAGTTTTTAGAATTTTTAATAGAAAATGGCAAATACCAGATAGATGCTCAAAATGTTCTATTAGATAATCTAGAAGTATTAGAAGAAAACATAAAACGTGATATAAAAACAATTTCTAAAAAAGGATATAATTCAGATAATCTATTTGATAGCATCCAATATAGTATTGGGCAAGTCATTGCTCCTATGATAGATAAAGAAATAACAAAAAGTCAGTTTTCTTCTTTTCAATGTGACTATTTTAATCATAATAAATTAGAAGAGTTAGGTCTTACTGCCAAAAATACATCAAATTGTTACATAAAAAAAATGAAAAATATGATAATTAGATAATAGGAGTATATCATGATTAAACGAAATCAAAATTATGACCAATTAAAAGACCAAATCGACTATATTAAAAACCATATTCTAGATTGCAAAAGTCCATCTGTTGCAGCAAGTTATCAAAATGTATATCGCATGTTAGTAAATACCTATTATATCTGTACAGGTAAAATCTATCAGGATAACAACATAAATAAAAATCGCTATGCTTCTTACGCAGGACTAGAAAAAAATAAAACTCTGCTTTCTAGATATGAGCAAAATTATTTAGAAAACAAATCATTTCATCAAGAGATGTTTTCTGCATCTTTAGAAAATCTATCTGAAATATGGAACTCTTATTTTGAAAGCGATGCTTATTTAAAGCTATATGCTTCCCATCAAAAGCATTTTGATGAAAGAAAAGGAGAAGATATAGATATCCTACACCAATACTTCTTAGAAAAAGATAAAACACTTTTAGAAATACTTAAGGATTTACAAAAACAAAATGCCATTTATGCATTCCCTGATACAGTATACTTACCAAAAAGAGCACTAGCTATTTTAAATTCAGTAGAAAACAAAGCCAGTATATTTATTCCCAAGAATACTGGTTGCGATACCTCTTATTTAGCAAGCATTGTTCACGAATTAGGTCATGTCCTAGACTTTTATGATCTTGTCCAACGACAATCTAATAAAATAAGTGGAACATACTTTACGAAATCAATATTTGCAGAAGTATTATCTACAGAATATCAAATGGATTTCTATGATTTCCTAATAAACAACAACTATCATGAAATAGAAGCTAGAAGAGAAAGAGCCTTAACTTATAATTCTTATCTAGACTCTCTAGAAGACGCCTCCCTTTATGCATGTTTACCTGATGAGTATTATTCTCTAGTAAAAAATAACACCTTTACAAGAAAAGAATTAATATCACTCATAGATCCAGAATACGAAGGATTAGAGGATATAGAAGACATGATAGCATCAAATTTTAATGAATCCCTAGAATATAGCTACAGTATTTTATTGCATCCTATCTTCTCTAATGACAAAAAAATAAAAGACCAGTTTATGACCATACGACATAACTATTTTGATAAAGAAGTAATGACTTCTATTGCCCTTACTCCAGAAAATGTGGCAGAAAAAGCAATTGAAAAGGCTCATACCTATTTTAAAACGTAAATTTATACTATAGATTTTAAAGAGAAGTGTGTTATAATAGTAGTAACTTCTAGTAAGAGGAGTACTTTATAAAATAATAAAGAGACAATGTGGTTGGTGGAAACATTGATATTTGAAAAAGGAAAGACACTTACAGTAGCAGAAGCGGGTTACCCTCGTTATCAGTATAATAAGAACAAAGCAAGGTGGCACCACGGGGAAACTCGTCCTTCGTATGGCCATCTTTTTCTATGAAGGAGGAAAAGAAAATGATAAAAAAACCAAAAGGGACAAAAGATATTTTAGGGCGTGAGGCAAAAAAATGGAAATATGTAGAACGAATTGTAGATGAAGTAATGGAAAAGTATCATTACTCCTACATTCGTACGCCACTTTTTGAGTCAACGGAACTATTTCATAGAGGAGTAGGAGAGACCAGTGATATTATCACAAAAGAAACTTATGATTTTATAGATCGTGGAGAGCGTAAAATGACCCTTCGTCCAGAAGGAACAGCAGGGGTAGTTCGTAGTTACTTAGAAAATAAAATGTATGGAGACCCCATGCAACCAGTAAAATTTTACTATAATGGAACTATGTACCGTTATGAGCGTCCACAAGCTGGAAGAGAACGAGAACTAACCCAATTTGGATGTGAGCTAATAGGAAGTGATGATCCCTTAACAGATGCGGAAACGATTTCTCTTGCCATTCAAATTTACCGCATTTTAGGATTAAAAGATGTAGTGGTACACTTAAACACACTTGGAGATAAAGAGTCCCGTGAGACTTATAGAAAAGAACTACTAGACTACTTTAAACCTCATATCACCTCTTTATGCGATGATTGTAAAGAACGTTATCTTCATAATCCTCTTCGTATATTAGACTGTAAAGTAGATGGGGGAAGCGAGTTATTTCAAAATGCACCAAAGACAATTGATTATCTAAATAAAGAAAGCAAAGAACGTTTTGATAAAGTATGTGAATACTTAGATATATTAGAAATTCCTTATACTGTGGATAGCAGTATCGTTAGAGGACTTGATTATTATAATCATACAGTATTTGAGTTTGAAGTATCAACAGAAAGTGGTAAAATGGCAATTGGTGCAGGAGGACGTTATAATGGACTAATAGGACAACTAGGAGGACCACAAACTCCTGCCATTGGTTTTGGATCAGGAATCGATCGCTTGCTACTTGCTCTAGAATATGAAGAAATAGAACTGCCAGTAAAAGAAGATATTGATCTTTATTTACTATACGTAAATGAAGAAGAGAAAAAGTATGCCATTTATCTAACGCAAGAATTACGCTTAAACGGTTTTACTGTAGAAACAGAGTCATTAAATCGCTCTTTAAAAGCACAATTTAAGCAAGCAGATAGATTAAATGCAAAGTTTACCATTGTTTTAAATAGTGAAGAGTTAAATGAAGATGAGGTAACAATCAAAAATACGAAAACAAAAGAAGAAGAAAAAGTACAACTAGATGCCCTTATTTATTATCTAGATGAAAACTTAATGGATGATGAATTTGAGTGCAGTTGTAAAGATGATGAGTGTCATCATCACGAAGATTAGAAAGAAGGGTAAAGATGACAAAAGTATATTTTAAAGATTTGAAAAACCACTTAGAGGAAGAAATCACTTTAGATGGATTCGTAGATAAAATAAGGGATTTGCAATATGTACAATTTATGATATTAAGAGATGGAACAGAAAAAGTACAAGTAACGATTGAAAAGAATGAAGAAAATAGTAATCTAAATGAGATAGTTTCTGCTCTTACGCTAGAGTCTACTGTAAAAGTATCTGGACATCTTTTAAATAGTCCCAATGTAAAATTAAATGGTATGGAAATGATTCCAAGTAAAATAGAAGTAACTTCTAAAAGTGAAAGTGAGTTACCGATAGATATCAAAAATAAAGATAAAGCATTAAGAGAAACACGCCTAGATTATCGCTTCTTAGATTTAAGACGTGAAGATAATCGTTTGTTCTTCGAATGTGAAACCATCCTAGAACATGCCTTAAGAGAATATTTTATTAAAAATGACTTTTTAGAAATTCATTCTCCAAAAATTGCAAAAGGAGCAGCCGAAAGTGGTGCAGAAGTGTTTAAAATTGATTATTTTGGAGAAGAAGCATGCCTTTCTCAGTCACCACAATTTTATAAACAAATGGCAATATCTGCAGGATTCAATAAAGTTTTTGAAATAGGTCCAGTCTTTCGTGCTGAAAACTCTCACACTTCTTATCACGCAACAGAAATTAATATGGCTGACGCAGAGATTAGTTATATAAATTCAGTAGAGGATGTAATGGATGTAGAAGAAGATTGGTTAAAGTATGGAATTGATGCTTTATGGAACAAATACGGGGATAAAATAGAAAAAACATTTAAGGTAGAAAAACCAAATACTAAAGTGGATTTCCCAAGGATTACATTTAAAGAAGCCAAAGAAATCTTAAAAGAGAAATACCACTTCGAAGGAGAAAGAGAAGACGATTTAGAACGTCATGAAGAAAAATTATTATGCCAATATGCAAAAGAAAAGTATAAAAGTGATTTTATATTTATCACGAAATTTCCTTTTGCAGCCCGTCCTTTTTATCATATGTTAGATGAAGAAGGCTTAACAGAAAGTTACGATTTATTATTTCGTGGGGTAGAAATTACAACAGGAGCCCAAAGAGAACATCGCCATGATATCTTGAAAAACCAAATGAAAGAAAAAAATATTCGCCCTGAAAGCCTAGATTTTTACTTAGAGTTTTTCGCTTATGGTTGTCCACCTCATGGAGGATTCGGTGTTGGAATCGCTCGTATTATGATGCAGTTATTTAACATAGATAACATCCGCGAAGCGACCTTTATCTATCGTGGTCCAACGAGATTAAATCCATAAAAAATGTAGACTTATGAAACTTATAAATTGCAAATATTTATGTTTATGAAAACTAGAAATTCGTCTTAGGAAAAGATATTTTCTAGTCTTTTTTACTTTGAATTTATGAAAAGTACCATTTGCATTTCTTTTTTCTTTTTAGTAAACTTGCAAAAAACAAGAAGGAAAGAAGGTATAGGCGTGCCAAAAGTATGAGTGAACTAATTAAGATTAGAGACAAATTAAAAGAAGAAGGAAAAGTAATTCCAGGAATTTATGATATGGTTTTTAAAGAAGTGATGTGATAGTTCAAATAGAAAACAAATTAATTAATCTCGAAATGAATAAGAAGTACTATGATGGACTTTATGAGAAAAATGAAGCCTATATGAGGAGAATTGGTAGTGAAAGTCTTAAAATAGGGGAAGATTATGAAGAGAAAATGTGGATTCAAATTAATTTTGATAATTTTTTTCCTTTTGATGAAGAAGATGATCGAGTGATTATAGAGTTTAAACTGATGGATACGAAATGTCATATTGTAGAAGTGGAAAATTATGTCAAATAATATATTAACCTAGAGAAAATCTGCGAAAAATATTATAATAAGGAAGAAAGAGGAAATCTCACAAAATTAGAAAAAGAATTATTACTATTAGTACTAGATACAAAGGGAGAGATTAAAGAAATTAGTGAAGAGGATAAAGATATGATGGAAGCAGGGAAAAGAATTGAGGATTTATCATTTGATATTAATACCATAGGATGGTATGATGCCGAAGAGGATAGGAAAATTACCAATTACTTACAAAATAAGTATGAAAGGAAAAAAGCAAGAGAAGAAGGGATAGAACAAGAAAGAAGAAAAATTGCAAGGGAAATGTTAGAAGCTAACATGGATATTTCCACTATTAGCAAAATTACTTCTTTAACAAAAGAGGAAATTAAAAAATTAAGAGATAGATAACAAAAATTCTATTTCTTTTCTTTAGTATTAAGATATGATATAATAAAACTACTTGGAGGGGTGATAATATGTTTGTAGATGAAGTAGAAATTAAAGTAAAAGCAGGAGATGGTGGAGATGGATGTACTGCTTTTCGTCGTGAAAAATATGTAGCAATGGGAGGTCCTTTTGGTGGGAATGGTGGACATGGTTCAGACATTATTTTTATAGCAGATAGTGGCCTTCATACATTACTGGACCTTCGTTATCAAAAGCAAATAAAAGGGAAAAAAGGAGAAAATGGTCGGGGAAAAAACCAACATGGAAAAGGCAGTGATCCCATTATCATAAAAGTACCACTAGGAACTGTAGTAACAGATTTGGATACAGGACTTGTCCTAGCCGATTTAAAAGAACCAGGACAACAATCTATCATAGCTAGAGGTGGTCGTGGTGGTCGTGGAAATACAGCATTTAAAACGCAAACCAATACAGCCCCTGATTTTTCAGAAAATGGAGAACCTGGAGAAGAAAAAATATTAAAAGTAGAAGTAAAAATGATAGCGGACGTTGGTCTTGTAGGATTACCTAGTGTAGGAAAAAGTACTATTATTTCTTGCGTTTCCAGATCAAAACCCAAAATCGCTTCCTACCATTTTACAACCCTACATCCTAATTTAGGAGTAGTAAAATCTAGCAGTGGAGAAAGCTTTGTGATGGCCGACTTACCAGGATTAATAGAAGGAGCAAGTAAAGGAGAAGGACTGGGAGATAAATTCTTGCGTCATATAGAAAGAACAAAAATAATCGCTCATGTCATTGATATGGCCTCAACAGAAGGACGTGATCCATATGAGGACTACCTACTCATCAATAAAGAATTAGAAGAATTTAATCCAAAACTCCTTAAAAAGCCCCAAATTATCATTGCTAATAAAAAAGATATAGAAGGTTTTGAAGAAAATTATCAAAAATTTATCAAAAAAATAGATCCTTCCATCAAAGTATTTAAGGTCTCAGCAGCAACCAATAAAGGTTTACAAGAAGTAATAGATTATTTGGCAAGCCTACTAAAAGAACTACCAAACACAGAATTATTTGATAGTAGTGAACTAGAAAGCCATATTCTTTATACATTCAAAAAAGAAGAACCTTATACCATTGAAAAAGAATCAGAAGATTTATGGGTAATTAAAGGAGAAAAGATAGAAAAACTATTTAAGATGACAAAATTTTCTAGTGAAGAAGGAATGCTTCGTTTTGCAAAGAAACTAACGAAAATGGGAATTGATGAAAAATTAGAAGAGCTAGGTGCAAAAGAAGGAGATCAAGTAAGAATACTAGATTTCTACTTTGATTTCAAAAATTAGTAGGACAAAACTATTTCTCTAATACATTTAAAGTATCGCCCACTTTTAAATCCTGACAACTATCAGCAGGAAGAACAAAAGTATAATAAACTTTTCTCTTAAAAAAAATTCTCTTTTCACTTCTTAATCTTTTATATAAATATAAAATCTTATAATTTTTATCAGTCATGACCAAATCGATACTCTGGCAATAAAAATAAGTACTGAAGTATCTCTTCTTAGGATAGCATAGCCCTAAAGTAATAGGATCTAACTTCCACATATAGCCCTTAAATCGCTCCCACTTCTTTGTAAGTACTTGCATAGGAATTTTTCGTCTATTAATCACAATTTTCATGATACCACAACCTTCTAATACCCAGATTATAGCACGTTTTATCATAGAAAGATAGTGAACTTTGATGAATAAATGTTTGACAAAATAAGCATTTTATAGTAAAATATGCTAGAAATTGAAGAGGGGGATTCTTATGAGGAGTATTGATATAAATGATCAAGAGCAATATGAAGTATTACCAGACAAAGAATTGAGAAGACTACTTGTAGAATATCAAACGAAAGGATCAGAGGAGGCATTTCTAAAAATCTTTCATCATAATCTAAATTTAGTTAGATTTATGGTAAAAGAAACCGTTAGCTACTATCCTACTACTATGATAGAAAAAGAGGATCTCATTCAAGAAGGAAGTATAGCCTTGATGAATGCCATAAGTATGTGTGATCCTAACTATAAAAATAAAGTGTCAACATATTTGAGTCATACAATAAGAAATCATCTTGCAAATGTATTACGAGATAATAAAACGATAAGTGTAGGCAATCATAATATATCTAATTACAAAGAATATCAACAGTTTATAAATGCTTATTACATGGAAAACGGACAAATGCCAACAAGACGCGAAATAGCAGAAGCGTTAAATGTCAGTGAAAAAGTAATCGAAAAATTCGAAAATGCGAAAGATAATACACCTATCTCAATGGAGAAAAATATGCGTAATAAAACAAGTGAAAATGAAACTAACGTGCTAAAGGAAATGATTTCTGATAAAAAGGATGGTATTGAACAGTTAGAAAAGAAAAGAGATGAATTCATTTTATTAAAAAGTCTTTTCCCTATATTAGATATAAGAGAATACTATGTTATTTATCATAATGTGATTAGTGAAAACCCAAAAAAACAAACAGAAATAGCAAAGGAATTAGAAGTAACGAACAAAATGATAGGAATTATAAGGACAAGAGCATTGGCAAAGATTAAGAAAGAGGACCTGCAGAAGATACAGAGAAGAACAGTGAAAGACTGTGGGATAAATATAGAAGATGCAAGTGACTTAATACCATTAGAACCTAAACTACGTCTTGCTCTCCATCATTTAAAACAAGTTTTACCTACAATGCAATATACAATACTTTATACAAAAGTTTGTGACATAGAAAATGATAATCTTCAATACTATCAAAAGAAATTACAGACCCCAAATATTGAAAGGGCCGAAATAGAAGCACAAGTATTAATGGAACAAGTTTTAACAGAAGAAAATATAGAAAAAATACACTCACTTTGCAGAAATAATTTAACAATAACAGAAATACTAAGATTAAATATTTTACCAGAAGAAAGAACGAAAGAAGAAAGTGAAAAAAGTACCATAAGAACCATTCCAATCTTAGAAAATTATTTGCAAATATTAAAAGAAGAAAAAAGGAAAGAAGCAAAACAGCAAGAACAAGAGATAATTAGTCAAATAAAAGATGGTAATAATTCATTAAAACAAGAATTTCTCATGAGCAATATACCACTTATTAACTCAATTATAAACAAATGTGATATCCCAGAAACTTCCATTTATGAAGATTTAATACAAGAGGGATTAATTGTTATGATGAAAGGATTAGAAAAATACGATCCAGAACAAGAAGCAAAATTTACAACTTACATATATAAAGCACTATATGGTCAAATAAAACACAAAAGCCGTTCCTTAATAGGCTGTCTTAAAATACCAGATAGTATATTAAAAGAAGTAAGAAAGTATAGAAAAATATATAACACAATAGAACAAAATGAAAATATCGCAGAACATGTATCTTTTGAGAAAGTTATAAAAGAAATGGGCTTATCAAAAGAACAAGCAGACAATCTAAAATTAGCAATAGAATACACAGATATAGAAGCAAATAAATTTACTCCTAGAAAAGAAATATGTGAGACTTCCCCTTTTTTTAGAATAGAAAAGAGAGTCGAAGATGAAGTATTGGAAAAACAGATGGTAAAAGAAACTCATAAGATGCTAGAAGATGCACCAATCAACGAGCGAGAAAAAGAAATTATTTGCTTATTAAATGGTGTAGGTGTAGACAGGTGTTACTCTAGTTATGAAGTTGCGGACATGTATCATCTTACAGGGACAAGAGTACGACAAATAAGAGATAGAGCATATGAAAAATTAAGAAACGATAAAGAAGTGCAAAAATTAGCAAGCTATATTGGAGTATCAGAAAATGGCCCTGTTAAAACAAAATGCCTATAAATAGAGAGAAAAAGAAATGGACTTTTCTCTTTTCTTTTCTCTTAAAATAGTGCAAAAGTAAAAAAACTGTGCTATTATAATTAAAAAAAGGAGGAGATAAAGATGAGTGGACATTCAAAATGGGCAAAAATTCATCGTGCGAAAGGAGCAGCCGATGCTGCACGTGGGAAAGTATTTCAAAAACTTGCTAAAGAAATCTATGTAGCAGCAAAACTAGGAGTGCCAGATGTAGATCAAAATCCATCTCTTAGAATGGTAGTAGAAAAAGCTCGTGGTGCCAATATGCCAAAAGATAACATCCAAAAGGCCATTGATAAAGCCAAAGGAGCAAGTGACAATGAAAACTATGAATCCATTCGTTATGAAGGATATGGACCAAAAGGAATAGCTGTCATTGTAGACTGTCTAACAGATAATAAAAACAGAACGGCAGCAGAAGTAAGAAATGCTTTTAACAAACGAGGTGGAAACTTAGGAACAAGTGGATCTGTAAGTTACATGTTCCATCGTACAGGAAATATAGAAGTCCCAAAAGATTATGAAGAAGAACAAGTTATGATGGCATCCATTGAGGCAGGAGCAGAGGACTTTGAAGTATTAGAAGAGTCCTACCTAATTACCACAAAACCAGAAGACTTCTTAAAAGTAAAAGATAGCCTAGAACAAAATGGAATTGTAGACTTTTTATCAAGTGAAGTAACTTTTACTCCAGATAATTATATAGAACTTGACGATGAAGGAAAAGAAAAAGTATATAATCTAATAGAACAGTTAGAAGACTTAGACGATGTACAAGATGTGTATTGCAATATCAAAGAATAAACTGATATAGAGTAAATTTGATAGAAATATATAAAAGATAAGGAGATAAATAAATGAATAATGAGACAAAATCAGTTTTAAATACAATGAAAAATAATCAAGCTAGGAATTTAGATAGAATGATAAGTTTTTGTGGGGATGACTTTCCAACCATTCTAGACAATATGAACTATCATATAGAAAATGATGGAATGTACATTACAACATCAAAACAAGAAAATGATCAAAATATTTACAAAACGTTAAGTGTAGAAGTATCCGAAAAAGATCAAAAAGTAGTAGTAAAGAAACATACTAGATGTGAAGAAAATATGGAGACAATTGGCTATGATCCAATTGCCTGCTATGTCCTTTATGACGTGATTGATACCCAAAAAGTAACAGAATATCAAGTAGAAGAGGGAAGACTTAATGTAAAAACAGCATCCATTGTTCAAGCAGTAAAAGAAAATACTGCTGGTATAGGAAACTATGTCATTGTTGACTTTAACTCTATTGCAGACTTTCAAGACGAAGCAAAACTACAGGATTTACCATTTTCCAATAGTGGAATAGAACAAAAAAGAAAAAGTTATGAAATACCAAAAGATTATAAAATCACAGATGGCTTAGCAGGAGTCAAACCAATAGATTCTACATTTCAAAAAACAAAAAAATAATTCCCTTCTAGTGTGTAGTTGTCAATGATGTGACACCTAAAAAGTGAAAAATAGAAAAGCGATATG
>CAMNSB010000024.1 GCA_946554325.1 uncultured Mycoplasmatota bacterium | reverse complement strand
AAGAAAGAACACTAGGATATTTAGATGGTAAAAATCTAGAAGAATATGGATATAGAAAAGAAATATTAAACTACAATTATAAATGGGATAGAAAGTCCTGCGAAGATTTACCTACATTATTTAAGAGAGTACATAACTTTTTAGAGGATATAAAGAAAAATTATAAGGACAAAAATATTCTAATCGTAACCCATGGTGGAATTTTAAGAGCAATTTACTTTTATTTTAATGAAATACCTCAGGATGGAGACTTATCAATTTATGTTGCTAACAACTGTGAAATTAATGAGTATGAAATTTAAATAGAGAAATGAGCTTTTGTATAACAAAAAAGGAAGGAATAGTAGTAGATTCCTTTTTTAACTTTCTTATGCTATACTAAAGAAAAAAGAAAGTAGGAGAATAACTATGATAAATAAACAGTTAGAAGAAATTATAAAAAAATATAATATCACAAACACGAAAAATATAATTTATGGAACGAATATTCCGATGCCAAATAAAATTTTAATAACAAGAGGGAAAGCGAAAGTCAGTTTTGAGCAAACAGAAAAGTATTTCTTTTACTTTGATGAAGAAGGAATTACAATTTATTTGATGAATGGAGAAGACTATATTTTACTGTCATGGGAAGAAGTGATAGATTTTAAAATGACACATATTTCTATTCTTGGAAAAATGACAATAAAGACCAAAGATGATACTTACAAATTTCAAATTAATAGAATGGTGATAGGATGCCCTTGGATCAAAAAAAATAGAAAATACCTAGACAGCCATAATTATTTTTACAAAAGAAAGTAGGAAAATAATGAAAAATAAAAAGATAACTAGAAAAATAACACAAGGAATGTATGTTTTAACAACAAATGGGGGAGGTTGTATCGTAGACGCAGTTTCCCAAATAAGTGCAGGGGATAATCCATTAATCTCAGTTGCCGTTATGAAAACAAATTATACAAACGAATTAATGAAGAAAAATGAGAAGTTTGCTTTATCAGTGCTTGGAAAAAATGAAGATGGCAGCCTTATTCAAACATTTGGAATGCAGTCTATGAGAAAGACAAATAAATTTGAAAATATAGAGATAGAGGAAATAGAAGGAATACCAATCATTAAAAATTCATTAGGATACATGCTGTGTGAAATAATAGACTCTATTGATAATGATACTCATACTTTATTTATTGGAAGACTAATAGAAGCAGATGTTTTAAAAGAAGAAGAGGCAATGAGTTATGGCTATTATCAAGAACATAAAGATGAACTAATCAAAATAACAACCGAAAAAGGCCATACGGCCTGGGTATGCACAATCTGTGGATATGTCTATTATGGAGAGACTCTGGAAGAAGACTTTAAATGTCCAAAGTGTGGCGTAGGAAGAGAATTATTTGAAAAAAGTACTAAATAACAGGTGAAGATAAAAAAGAAATCTCAAAATAGATGTAGAGATTTCTTTATTTACTTTTACTAATTTTTTCGCTCTTTATAGCAAATGATATATCGGAATGAAAAGCATTACTATTATAAATATCAGGACTAATGACCATATCGTTAGGCTCAATAGTACCATCCGCTAAACTAGGATTAGCTTCTAGCAAAGCATCCTCCTCAACTTGAAAACAATCGCTAGCAAGATAGTCTGCAATATCAGAAACAGGATAACGTTTTTGATGGGGACCAAATACCTCATAATAATCAAGCCGATGTAAATAGTCCTTTTGTGGATGGCTTTTGATCTCATATGCCGCTCTTCCTAAACCATCAATAATACTATCACTAACAGTCTCAACATCTTGAGAAGTAAGCTCGTTCCCTAGACCAACACAAGTAAAACTAGAAGATTTATCAATTAACCTTTCTGTTCCAGTAGGTTTACAAATATATTCATTTTCAAAGGGATTAAATTCCATACGTCCTGCCAAAACACCATCTACTTTCATATTATGATGTAAGAAACCAGTTTTCAAAGCACAAGCAAGAATATCATTATTATTACTTCCTGCATTTGAAGTAGCACCAAAAATAACAGCTACTGAATCTTCACAATCACGAAGAATATGAGAAATAGAAGACCTAGTGATAGTAATCACTGTAGAATTTTCAAAAGAAAGCTCTTCTCCATACTGATCTACTACAGTAATATTAACACCCAAATCTTGAAGTTTCACGACTGTACGATCAAAAATTTCATTATAAATACCATCTAATGCATCATTACGCAAAACGATATTAAGATGATTAAGATCGTCAGTCAAAACATCAATTTCTTCTACTTCGCTAGACTCAGTGGTTACAATATCATCTAATGACTCAGAAGCTGATTTTAAACAACAACCACTTAAAGCAAAACTAGCACTAGCGACAAGTAATAATCTTTTTCCTTTTTTTACTATATTACTTAAATTTGATGAATAGGTATTTAGATGATTAATATCCATATCACACCTCTCCTTTGTGATAAAATAATATCATAAAAGAGTTATATTAGCAAGACAAACAATATCAGTATATGGTATGATAAGTAAGAACTAGGAGGAGAAAATGGAAAATGTAATAGAGGTAAAAAAACTAACAAAAGAGTACAAGACATTAAAAGCAATTGATGACTTATCCTTTGTTGTGAAAAAAGGAGAAATACTAGGGCTATTAGGCCCCAATGGAAGTGGAAAATCAACAACGATTAATTGTATTTTATCCCTTCTAAACTTTCAAAAAGGTAGTATTAAAATATTTGGAGAGGAGATGGAACCAGATTCTTATGACATCAAAAAACTACTAGGTGTCGTATTCCAAGAAGTCGCTGTCTTTGATGAACTAACAGTATACGAAAATATCGACTATTTTTGTGGATTATATATTGAGAATAAAGACACTCGTGAAAAATATATTGAAGAGGCTCTAAAACTAGTAGGATTAGAAGAATTTCGAAAGTTTTATCCCAAACAATTATCAGGTGGACTCTTAAGACGTCTAAATATCGCCTGTGGTGTATCTCATAAACCAAAACTAATTTTCCTAGATGAACCAACAGTGGCAGTAGACCCACAAAGTAGAAATAATATCCTAGATGGCATAAAAAAACTAAGAGAAGAAGGGGCAACCATTATTTATACCACTCATTATATGGAAGAAGTAGAACTGATTTGTGATCGCGTAATCATACTAGATAAAGGACGTGTTTTAGCAAGTGGAACCTGTGATGAATTAAAAAATCTTGCTCATATAGAAGAAAAAGTAACAGTAGAAGGAATAATACTCGAAAAAAAACAAACAGAAAAACTAGAAAAACTAAAAAATGTAGAAGATGTTTTTTATGAAAATGATACTCTAGTAATTACATATCAAAAAGGAAAAAATAACCTAATAGACTTTATAGAATATCTAAAAAAAGAAAAAATATCCTACAGTAAAATCTACTCAGAACGTCCAAGTTTAAATGATGTCTTTCTAGAACTAACAGGAAAGGAATTAAGAGACTAATGTTTGAACATAATTATGATTATACGATAAAAACCCTTTTTCGTGATAAGATGCTCATATTTTGGACCTTTGCTTTTCCCCTGATTCTAGCAACATTCTTTCATATGGCATTTTCAAATATTGAAAAAAGTGAACAATTAGATATCATTGATATTGCTGTAGTAGAAAATGAAAACTATAAAAATAGTCTATTATTAAATAAAGTAATTCCAACCCTCAGTGACAAGAAAGAAAAAAATCGCCTATTTCGTACAAAATATGTAACAGAACAAAAAGCAAAAAAACTCTTAAAAGAAGAAAAAATTGAAGGCTATTTAATAGTAGAAGAAAAACCGAAAGTAGTCGTAATGACAAATGGTATTAACCAAACTGTCTTAAAGCAAGTAGTAGAAGAAACAATAGCAAAAGAAGAAACACTAAAAAAGATAACAGAAGTAAACTTAAAGGAACATGGCATTAATGAATCAATGAAAAATACAGAATATTGGGACTCTTGGATTGGTGCTATTCATAGCAATGTTTTAACTAGTTGGGAACAAGACACCACGATTTTAGATCCTTCAAACCATAATTTAAGCTATACAATGATAGAGTTTTATACCCTAATTGCAATGACTTGTCTTTATGGTGGAATATTAGGTATGGTAGCCATGAATCGCAGTCTTGCCAATATGAGTAGCAAGGGTAAAAGAATAGCAGTAAGCCCAGTTTCTAAAACGAAAATAATATTAAGTAGTGCTCTAGCTTCTTATATCACTCAGTTAGTAGGAGTATTTCTTCTCTTCGCTTATACGATTTTTATCTTAAAAGTAGATTATGGAGAGAATCTAAAACATATTGTGATGCTTACTATGACAGGATGTTTAGCAGGACTTTCTCTAGGCCTTGTTGTAACAACACTATTAAAAACGAAAGAGAATACCAAAATGGGAATCATACTATCTGTAACAATGATAGGCTGTTTCTTCTCTGGAATGATGGGAATTACAATGAAATATGTAATTGATAAAAACATTCCAATAATAAATAAATTAAATCCTGCTAATATGATTACAGATGGCTTCTATGCACTTTATTATTATAATAAGACATTAGATAGATTTCAGTCTAATCTGGTAAGTCTTTTAATCTTCTCTACTATTATGATAGTAATATCAATATTTAGTTTAAGGAGGCAAAAGTATGACAGTATTTAAAACATTCTTAAAAGTATTAAACAAATCAAAGGCACCTATTATTATGTATACTGTCATCTTGATTCTCTTTGCAGGTGTTAATGTAGAAACAAGTGAGAATCCTACCAAGTTTACAGCAGAAAAACCACCTATCTATATTATTAGTAGAAAAGATGCGAAAGGAATCAATAAGAATTTAGTAGATTACATGAAGAAAAATTGTAAGTATATAAATTTAGACGGAAAAAATGTAAATGATGCTCTATTTTACCGAGAAGTAAGCTACATCGTTATGATTCCTGAGAATTTTGGCAAAAAAATCATGGAGCAAAAAGAACCTAAAATAATAGTGAAAAGTACGAATGATTATAATGCAAAATTAAGTGAACGAATACTAAATAGATATATACAAACAGCATACGCCTATAGCCAAATTGCCAAAACAGAAGAAGAACTAGTAAAATATATAAATATAGCATTAGAGAAAGAGACAGAAGTAGAAGTACTATCAAAATTAGATACACCCCATTTAAATAAAGCAACTTCCTATTACAATTTCTTAAACTATGCCCTTTTAGCAGGTCTTATTTATGTAATATGTTTAATACTTTCTAGTTTTAAAGAAGAAAAAATCAAGAAAAGAACGCTAGTAAGTAGTATGGATTATAAAAGATTTAATCGCAATTTACTGCTTTCTAATGGCCTTTTTGCCCTTCTTCTTTGGATATTTTATATAGTACTTAGTATAATCCTGGTAGGAAATATCATGTTTACATCTCATGGTCTATTCTATATTTTAAACTCTGCAATTTTCTCTTGTTGTGCACTATCACTTGCTTTTCTAATTGCAAGTGTGATAAAAAATAAAAATGCAATTAATGGCATAGTAAATGTAATAGCACTAGGTAGTAGTTTCTTATGTGGCGCTTTTGTGCCAATGGAAATGTTACCAAGTTCAGTACTGGCAATCGCCCACATTTTACCATCTTATTGGTATATGAAAACAAATGAGCTACTAAAGGGAGTAGAAAGTTTTAATATAGAAAGTATTCTGCCAATCCTTATCAATATGGCAGTAATTATTGTCTTTACGATTGGGTTTATTATGATGACGAATATCATAACAAAAAGAAATAGAAAGATAGATTAGGAGGAAAAAATGATAAAAATAACAATGCTTGGAACAGGAAACGGGGGGACACTAGACTTATATAATACCTGTTTTGTGATAGAAAATGAAGAGGGAGCGTTCTTGATTGATACAGGAGGAAGTATAGAAATCATCAAACGATTGAAAGAGGCGAATATAAATTTAGAAGAAATAAAAAATATCTTTATCTCTCATAGTCATACAGATCATATCTTAGGCCTTATCTGGATGTTTAAAAAAATGGGAAGAATGGCAAAAAATGGAGAAATAAAAGAGAAAATCAATATTTACTGTAATGATGTTGTATGCGAAACCATAAAAGGAGTATCAGATTATATATTGGCACCTGTGTTAGTAGAAGCAGTTGGTAATGTTACTAATTTTGTTGTGCTAAACGATGGTGACCAATATACTATCAATGGTATAGATTATGAATTCTTTGATATCTGTGCCAAAGGAACAAAACAGTTTGGTTTTGAATGCAATCTAGAGGATAATCGATTTATCTTTTTAGGAGATGAAACATTAAATCCTCTTTTATATGATAGAGTTAGAAATGCAGACTATGTAACTCATGAATCATTTTGCCTAGATAGAGAAGAAAATATCTTTCATGCTTATGAGAAAAATCATTCAACAGCTTTAAGTGTATCCAAAACAATGAATGAATTAAATGTAAAAAAACTTAATTCTCTATCACACAGAAGAATCACATAAAGAAAATAAAAAAAGATTATATGAAGAAGAAGCACAAAGTGTATTTAATGGTAACGTAGTTGTGCCAAATGATATGGAGAAAATCGTGCTAACAAAAAAGCATAGAAGATAGGGTAAAATCAATGAAACTATATGATAGGATGAGAAATATGACAAGTATAATAAAGAAAAATTACAAATAAGACAGTTTCTAGTAAGGCCAATAAATACAAAAGACTGAAACTTAGATTATGAACATTACCTTATAATGGTAGAATCAATAAAGTTGGAGCAGAGTAAAACATATAGATAAAATATAAAACAATGGCTATTATATATAATTTAGTTAGGAATTCTATCGCAAAAAATATTCAGGAGGCAAATTAATGCAAACTTTACAAATAAGAAATTCAACTGCAGAATTTTTAATTTTTACAAATCAAAACAAGGAAAAGACAATTGAAGTAATTGTAGATAGTGAATCGGTATGGCTTAGTCAAAAATTAATAGCTGAACTTTTTGATACAACTAGAAACAATGTTACAATGCACTTAAATAATATTTTAGAACAAGAATTAGATAAAGATTCAGTATGTAAGGATTTCTTACATACTGCCGAAGATAGAAAAAATTATAAAACTAAGTACTATAATTTAGATGCTATCATTTCAGTTGGCTTTAAAGTGAATAGTAAAAGGGCAATAGAATTTAGATTATGGGCTATTAATATATTGAAACAATTTTCTGTTAAAGGTTATGTTTTAGATAAGGAAAGACTTAAAAATGGAAATTTCTTAAATGAAAATTACTTTGATGAATTACTGGAAGAGATTAGAGAAATTAGAATTAGTGAAAGAAATTTTTATCAAAAGATTACGGATATTTATGCTACTAGTTTAGACTATAATGCTTCTTCTTCCCTAACAAAAGAATTTTTTAAAACAGTGCAGAATAAAATGCACTATGCTACGCACGGAAACACTGCTACAGAAGTTATAATACAAAGAGCAAATCATGAGAAAGTTCATATGGGCCTTACTGATTGGAAAAACTCACCAAATGGAAAAATAATGGCAACCGATGTTGTAATTGCTAAAAATTATTTAACTAAAAAAGAACTTAAATCATTAGAAAGAATTGTTACAATGTATTTAGATTATGCTGAAGATCAAGCAGAAAGACATATTCCAATGACTATGGAAGACTGGAAAAAAAGATTAGATGTATTTTTACGATTTAATGAAAGAGAAGTGATAGACAATCCTGGCAAAGTTTCCCATAAAGTAGCAGAAAGCTTTGCTTTATCAGAATTTGAGAAATACAGAATTGTACAAGATAAATTATTTGAATCTGATTTTGATAAGTTTTTAGTAGAAATGAAAAATGAGGGAATAGATAGTTAGAATAGAGATATTGCAATGAAAAAATTGGAGTGGTGGGGCCAAATAAAGTCACAGAAAAAACTTAAATGACGATTTTGAAATTGGTAAATATAGAGCAGCTAAATGAAATCAAAAAATGAAAACTTATATGGAAGTTATTGTGTAGGAGAAGTATTCGGAAGTTCAAAAAAGTATAGAACACGCAAATAAAAATATATGAATAGGAGACAAAATATGATATATATTAAAAAAGAAAAAGCACAATTTTATAGTGGAGACGGCTATAGTGGAATGGATTATCCTAGTACTGATAAAGATATTAACTTTGCAGTAATCAAAATAGAAGGAAGAAGCCCTAAAATTGGCTATCAAGTAAATACAGAGTGTAAAGAATTGTTATACATTATGGAAGGAAATGGTACTGTTTCTTTAAAAGAGAGAAAAGAAAAAATTTCATTCAAGCAAGGAGATGTAATAGTTCTTGAGAAAAATGAATGCTATGCATTTGATGGTGACTTTGAAGCAGCAGTTCCGTGTACTCCTGCCTGGACAAGCGAACAACATAAGTATATAGAAGAGTAAGGTGGTAAACAAATGATAGAATTAGTAAGACCAAGGATAGAATATGAAAGTAAATATAGGGAAATGATAACAGAATGGAAAGAGTATGGAGAACCATTTGTTCCCTGTATCATTGATTATGACTGTAAAAATAAAATAGATTATGAAGCCACTTTAAAAGTAATAGATGACTATAGTAGAGGTAATATTTTTGACTATGATATAGACTATTTTGAGTGTTCTGATTTTTACTTTTTAATGGATGAAAACAAGTTAGTAGGAATGGGTGAAGTAAGACATAATCTAAAACCACTTGGAATAAAAACATTAGGTCATCTTGCTTGTGGAATACGTCCCTCTTGTAGATGCAAAGGATATGGAAGAGAAGCAGTAGAGGCTATGATGGAAAAACTAAAAGAAGATGATATAGAAGAAGTGGTAGTGTGCCATTATGCTGAAAATGAGATTACTCCAAAGATAATAAAAAAACTAGGATTTGAATATCGCAATAGCGTTATTTCAGAAGTAAGCAAAAAAGAGATAAAATGTCATACAAAAAAACTAAAATAATACTATAAAATAGTAAGAGAGGATAATTTTACAAAATGGAAAAGATATTGATAATGGCGTATATGGGAACTGGAAAAACAGAATTAGAAAAAGGGTACGAAAATGTTGTTGATTTTGACTTTCAAGACTATAAATACATTTATGATGAAAAGATAAGGCACTTACCATTAGAGCAAAGAAAAGGAAACATCGATTTAAGAACAGAAAATAAAAATTATCCAAAAAACTTTTTGGAAGATGCCCTAAAACTATTGGAGGAAGGAAAAACTGTAGTATCTCCCTTTATTGAACATACCTTTAAGGCATATGATAGTGATGATTTTAAAGAAAAAATAAAAGATGTAAGAGTCATATTAGTTTGTCCTGAAAGAGATAATTTTGAAGAATATAAAGAAAGATTTAGAGCTCGTGGAAATAGTGAGAAGTTTATTGAAAGAAGGAAAAATGAATTTAATACTCTAATGAATATATTTGATTCTGCCAATGAATACGAAAAGGTGATAGTAAAACCAGGAAGATATTTATCAGATACACTACTAGAATATGGAATCAACTTAAATCCTATAAATAATGAAAAAACATATAAAAAGATACAAGTCAAAAATGGAAATATTAAGTAAAATATGATAAAATGATATGGAACATATAAGGAGGTAAGAATATGTTAGAAGAAAAAGTAGCAATTATTACAGGAGGAACGAGAGGAATTGGACTAGAGACAGTTCGTCTTTTCTGTGAAAATAAAGCTAAAGTTATTTTGTTTGGTTCTAGAAAAGAAACAGTGGATAAAGCAATTGATACATTAAAAGAAGAGGGGATGGAAGTAGAAGGATTCTATCCAAATCTCTCAGATTTTAATGAAATAGAAAAAATAGTAGAAGAAATTAAAAGTAAATACGGGCACATTGATATTGTCATTAATAATGCTGGAATCTCTGCTAATAAGAAAATAGAAGAAACAAGCACAGAAGATTTTTCAAAAATTATGGATTTAAACGTCAATGCTATTTTTAATATGACCAAAGCAGTAGTACCATTTATGAAAGAAAATAACGGAGGAGTTATTTTAAACACATCTTCTATGGTAAGTATTTATGGACAACCTTCAGGTGTAGGGTACCCTGCTAGTAAATTTGCTGTAAATGGACTTACAAAATCTTTATCCCGTGAACTTGCACCATTTAATATCAGAGTAAATGCGGTAGCACCAGG
This sequence comes from uncultured Mycoplasmatota bacterium, assembly GCA_946554325.1. Classification (GTDB taxonomy): domain Bacteria; phylum Bacillota_I; class Bacilli_A; order RF39; family UBA660; genus MGBC119817. Next base: position 7,925 of record CAMNSB010000024.1, on the reverse strand, counting down.
TATTACAAAAACAGATATGGTCGCCTCCCTTCCAAAAGAAATGATTGAACCATTAATTAAGACGATACCACTCGGAAGAATCGGAGAGCCAAGAGATATTGCAAATGCATTTTTATTCTTAGCAAGCGATATGGCAAGTTACGTAACAGGAGAAATTTTATCTGTTGATGGTGCAGCAAGAAGTTAGTTATAAATAAAGCTAGTAATAATACAGAGTAAAATAAACACATAAGGAATTAGAATGTGAAAAAAATAAAATAATAATGTCACTCATATAGTAAAAAGCAGGTGAATCCGGCCTTAAGCGGAAACTGAAAAACTAAAAATGACCAGAGGGCGAACTCTGGTCTTTTGTTTTATATGAAAGTAAGTTATAATAAATAAGATGAAAACATAAAAATAGAAGAAAAATGATTGACTTTTCTGAAGAACAAATAGTATAGATAGTTAATTCGATAGAAGAAGGTGAAGTATGGACTCAGAAAGAATTGGAAAATTTATAAAAGAACTACGCTTAAAAAATAATCTAACTCAACAAGAGTTTGCAAGTGAGTTTGGAGTAACTTATCAAGCAGTTTCCAAATGGGAGACAGGTAAAAATATTCCAGACCTTATGATATTAAATCAGATATGCAAAAAATATAAAGTAGATATCAATGAATTATTAGATGGAAGTGCCAAGAAAATAAAAACTAAGAAATTATGGTTTCTTTTATTAGCATTTAGTATCATTGGAATCCTGTGCCTTTTCCTTCTACTCACAAAAAAAGAAGAAAACTTTGAATTTAAAGCATTATCATCAAATTGTAATAATTTTAAAATAACAGGAAGTATTGCCTACAATCAAAAAAAGTCATCGGTTTATATTTCTCACATCACTTACTGTGGAAAAAAAGATGAAAACAGTTATAAGCAAATAAGTTGTAGTCTGTATGAAGTAAATGGAAAAGAAAAAGTAAAGATTGATGACTGTAATTATAAAAGTAAAAAAGAAACAAGCCTCGAAGAGTTTCTAAAAAATATACAGTTCAAAGTAGATGATTATAGCAAGACCTGTAAATCTTATTCTAAGAATAGCTTAGAGTTAGAAATAGATGCAGTGGGAGAAAATAGGGAAACAACTACTTACAAAATACCACTAAATTTAGAAAAAAACTGTCCTACAAAGTAATTCGAGTACAAGTTGAGTTCATCTCAACTAAGGGTTTATTGAAATTTTCAAGAATATTTCTTAAACTAGAGAAGTAGGAGGAAGCAGTATGAATAAAAAAATAATTTATTTAATAATAGTAATTATAGTGGCAATACTCGTAGGAGGTAGTCTATACTTTCTAGTACCACAAAAGGAGAAAAAACTAGAAAATAAAGATGGAGAAAAGTTTAGTAGTGAGTATAAAGAACTATCAAAAGATAACATTTATACTTATAGGAAATATGAGGAAATTGAGAAAATATTAGAGCACGGTACAGGACTTGTCTATTTAGGATTTCCAGAATGCCCTTGGTGCCAACGTTATGTTGTCTATTTAAATGAAGTAGCAAAAGAACAAGGAGTAGAAAAAATTTACTACTATAATATTATGGAAGATAGAAAAAATAACACCAAAGAGTATCAAAAACTAGTTTCCATCCTAGAAGAGAATTTGTCTTATGATGAGGAAGGAAATAGTCGTATTTATGCTCCTAGTATTATTGCTGTGAAAAATGGAAAAATTGTAGGATTTGATGATGAAACTGCAAAAGATACCAAAGGATGCAAGACTCCAGATGAGTATTGGACAAAAGAAGAGATAAAAGATTTAAAATCAAAACTAAAGAAAATGATAAATAAAATAGGTACAAATACTTGTACAGATTGCAATAAATAAAGGAAATACTGTTTTTGATAAATAGTATTTTTTATTATATAATAGTGACAAAAGGAGCCTTTACAATGAAAAAGATAGAGTTAGATAATTTAGAACAATTTCTAAAAAAATATCACAATCTCCACGATAGTTCTATGAAGAGTATCCATTATGATATAGAAGAATAATAATAGACCCATATTGGAAAAATGCACTGAAGAAGCAAGTAGAAATAACGAATAGTATGTGATAAAATATATAGAAATTTATCTAGGGGGGATAATAATGGCACAAGTATCTAGTATAAAAATAAATCCAGAATGGCTTTATCATAGGGTAACAGAAAATACCATCGATAAGGTAGTGAGAAGTGGTGGTATATGCTCTAGAAAGAAAATAAAAGATGAAACAGGTTTAGAGTTTAGGAATGGCTGTAATGGAAAGTATTATATTTCGCTTGCAAAGAAAATGGATAATTTAACATTATACAATGGTGCATATAGAAATTTTATTGACGGTCAATATGCTTTGGTTGTAGATAATATAGATGCAATTAAAACAATAACCATAAATAGAAATTGTTCCTACTATAGAAAATTATGCAATCTACCGATAACAAAGAGATATTCTGTTTGGGCTGATGAATATCAAGTAAAAGATTTTATACCATTAGAAAATATAATAGGAATTAAAATCCCTAACCCTAAATCTGCATATTCAAGTTATTGTGTAAATTATGATCGAAAGACAAGAGGAATTAACCTTTTCTTGGAACAATACGATTCTGTAGAATGTAATTTACCTTTTATTGATATAGAAGAGGGTAAACGAATTGAAAAAGAGAGTATCAAAGAATACATATTAAAAAAATGATTGCGAGGTAACAAAAAATGGAAAGAACAAAGTGTGCTGTATCAACAGTCTGTTATTTAACAAAAGAGGACAAAACGTTATTTATAAAGTTCAACAAAAAATGGGGAAATGTGTATGCACCACCAGGCGGAAAGATATGCGACAAAGAAAGTCCATTAGAGTGTATCGAAAGGGAATATCAAGAAGAGACAGGGCTAATGCCTAAAAATATAAAATTAAAAGGTTATTCTTATTGGGACTATCAAGACCAAGAATATGGACTAATCTTTATTTATACAGCGAATGATTACGAAGGAATATTAGAAGAAAGCAAAGAAGGAAAATTATTTTGGATTGATAATGAAGAAATACCTAATTTAGCCCAATTTGATATGAATACAAAATTTAGTGATTTAATATTTCAAGAGGAAATGTTCGAAGGACGCTTTAATTTGGATGAAGACCACAAGGTAAAAACATATACAATAACAAAGGTATAAGAGGTAAGTCTAATGGATAAACATATATTTACTGGTAATTATGAAAACTGCAAAATTGGAAATATCGTATCAATATCAGGAGACAGAGGAAAAAGTGTAGGGTTTACTCAAGAGGCCCTTCCGTACCTTGCACCTAAGATGTCGTTTTGGAAAGTATGGCATAATAACATTGGAAAAATTAAAGAAGAGGAGAATACCAGATATTACATTTATGAGTTTTACCACCAGGTGCTAAAAGGGCTAGACCCTGAACTTATTTTAGAAAATCTAACTGATGATACAATTCTACTATGCTATGAAGAGAATCTAGACTTTTGTCATCGACATTTAGTAGCATTTTGGTTTGAGCTTTTTTTAGGAGTTAAGACTAGTGAAGTAAAAATAGAGAAAGATACGGGAAAAATAATAGAACTAGAAAGACCAGAATATCTAAAAGAAGAGCTGGAATCTATTATTAAAGAAGATTATCCAATGCACCATTTTAACTCGGTACGAGCAGCTTACTTGTTTAATCAAGCAGAAATATTAGAAAAAGAAAATTGGGCTAAATTAAAACGTACACCTGGGCTAATAAATGAATTTCCAGAATTATGGGGATGGGAAGCAGCAGGACTTAGAATTATGGCAGATGAAGAAGAGGAAAAATATCAAAAAGAAGTGATGAGAAACGAGAAAAACTTAACAAAGAAAAATAATTTGCATACTAGGACTATTAGAAAATAGTCTTTTTCTATTGACAAATGTTATATACTGTTATAGTATAAATATAACAGTTAGGAGGAAGTATGAAAATTCTTATTAGTAATAGCAGTAGTGTTCCCATCTATGAGCAGATAAAAGATACCATTATTAATCAAATTATATCAGGAGAACTAGAAGAAAATGAAGCGCTTCCATCCATTAGGACGCTTGCAAAAGATATTAGAATTAGTGTGATGACCATCAAAAAAGCATATGATGAACTGGAAAGGGAAGGCTATATTATAACAGTACACGGAAAAGGAAGTTTTGTTGCCCCTAAAAATCTAGAACTAATGAAAGAACAAAAACTAAAAGAGATGGAGAGTTATATTGAAAAAATAGTGGAAATATCAAAAAAATATAGAATTGAAAAACTAGAAATAGAGGAACTATTAGACCTTTTTTATAGGAGTGAGGAATAATGAAAAATATAATAGAAATAAAAGACTTAGTAAAGAAGTATGATAAAAGCTTTGAACTAAATATCAAAAATTTAGAGTTAAAAAAAGGAACGGTGATTGGACTAATAGGGGAAAATGGCGCTGGGAAAACAACTTTGTTGAAGTCCATTTTAGGAATTATCCACACGGATTGTGGAAAAATAAAAATCTTTGGAGAAGATAGTGACAAAACAGAAGATGATATAAAAGAAAATATAGGAATCGTGTTAGATAACATCTTCTTTCCAGAAATTTTAACCCCAAATGATATTAGTATGATTATGAAAGATATTTATAAAAATTGGGATATGCCGCTTTTTAGCAAATACTTAAAAGATTTTAAGCTAGAACCTAAAAAGCAGATAAAAACATTTTCCAAAGGAATGCGAAAAAAATTAGAAATTGCAACAGCACTTTCTCATCATCCTAAACTACTAATATTAGATGAAGCAACAAGTGGCCTAGACCCCGTAGTAAGAGGAGAAGTGCTAGATATTTTCCTAGATTTTATAGAGGACGAAGAACATACGATTTTATTCTCTACCCATATCACAAGTGATTTAGAAACCATCGCTGACCACATTGTTTTTATGGATAAAGGAAGAATCATTTTAGAAGAGGAAAAAGATGAAATTATAGACCAATATGGCATATTAAAATGTGATATAGACTACTTTGAAAAAATAGAAAAAGAAGATATTATTCGATATCGTAAAAATAAGTACGACTACGAAATCTTAATAAAAGATAGAGCAAAAATAAAAAAGAAATATAAAACTTGTGTAGTTGATAAAATCACTGTAGACGAATTAATGATTTTAATAATAAAGGGGGAAAAGAAATGATTGGCTTAATAAAAAAAGATATATTAATGATGAAAGGAAGTCTAAAAAGAAGTATATTGATGATTTTAATTTTTTTAATCATCGCTTTGAGAGAAGCAAGTACAATGATTTTCATACCTGCCTTTCTAAGTACTATGTTTTTTATGACAACATTTAGTTATGATGAGTACAATAATTGGAATGCCTACGCCCTAAGTCTACCAAAGGGAAGGAAAAATTTAGTAAAAGCCAAGTATATTACAAACCTTGGAATGCTAATAACTGTAGTAGCCATCTTTTGTGCTTTAACAAGTATCATTGGCCTAATAAATAATAATGGAAACCTAGAAGAGACAATTTATTTGTCACTTGGATGCATCTTCGCTCTGGCTATTTTCCAGGCTCTCCTTTATCCTTTTATATTTAAGTTTGGAATTGAAAAGGGAAGAATTGCAATTTTAGTAGGAGTATTTGGACTTACTGGAGTAGCAGGATTATTAAAAGATAAAGTAAATATTGAGGTGCCAAAGGAGATAATGATGTTCCTAGAAAATAATTGGTTGCTATTAGCACTAATATCAGTAATCATAATACTTCTTATCTCTTACTTTATATCAAGAAAAATTATGGATAAAAAAGAGTTTTAAAGTTTTGGGTGAAAAAATTCAAAACTTTTTATATAAAGAAAAACAAATTGGTGTTATAATAAAAGTTAATTAAGTAGAAGGAGTATAGAATGTTACAAGCAAAAGATTTAAAGAAAAAATTTATAAAAATAAATGACAAAAAAGAGCGACAAGAATTTTATGCCGATAATGGTATTTCATTTAAAGCAGAAAAAGGAGAAGTAGTAGGTATTTTAGGGCCCAATGGTGCGGGGAAAACAACACTACTTCGTATGATTGCAGGTCTCCTTGAACCAACATCAGGGAGTATTGATTTTGATGGTCTAAACTATAAAGAAAATGAACTAGCTATTAAGAAGAACATCGCTTATTTATCAGGGAATACGAAAATATATCGTTCTCTTACTACCTATGAACTTTTAAAAATGTGTTGCGATTTTTATGAAGTAGAAAAGGAAAAGAGAGATTCCAGAATAAAAGAAATTACGCATCTTTTGGAGATGGAGAGCTTTTTATATCAAAGAATTGAAAATCTATCTACTGGTCAAATGCAGCGAGTAAATATTGCCAGATGTTTAGTTCATAATCCTAAGTATTATATTTTAGATGAGGCAACAAGTGGTCTTGATATTATTTCTAGTCAAATTATTCTAGACTTCATCAAAGAAGAAAAGAAAAAGGGAAAAACCATTCTTTACTCTACTCACTATATGGAAGAAGCAGAAAATATTTGTGACTATGTAGTTATGATTAATAAAGGAGTAGTAATGAAAGAAGGGACACCAAAAGATTTAAAGAAAGCAACAAAGACAACAAACTTAAGGGATGCTTTCTTTGCATTAATTGGAGGTAGTAAAAATGAAAAGTAACGTTTTTAATATTTTGAAAAAGGAACTAAAAGAAACTTTTCGTGATAAAAAGTCCCTTGCGATGATGCTAGTTGTCCCTATTATGATTCCCCTTTTAATACTTGGACTTTCTGCCTTATTTGAATCCGAAGTCAACAAATCAGTGACAGATTACAACACAATTGGTTTTGATTATAAGTTAAGTAAAACTGAGAAATCCCTTGCCAAAGAAGCAGAAATTAAAGTAGTGGAGAAAAGTAAAAAAGAATTAAAAGAAGCATATAAAAAGGGTGACATTGACTTATATGTTACAAAATCCGGAAACAAATATACATTAAATGGAGAGGAAAATGATACCACTACCTATGCAACTGCTCTAGTAGAAGGGTATTTTACAGTCTATAAAGAGTATTTACAAAGTAAGTTTTTAAGTGCAAAAAATATTCCAGAAGATGAAGTGCTAAATATTATTACTGTAGAGAAAAAAGTAATAGAAAAAGAAAACTTCTATGCCTCATATATTACAAACTATGCTTTTCTATTTATCATTATGGCAATTACGATTTCATCAACTTACCCTGCAACAGATGCAACAGCAGGAGAAAAAGAGCGTGGAACGTTAGAAACACTACTAACCTTTCCAATTAAAAGCAAAGATATTATTGTTGGAAAATTCTTAAGTGTCTCTTTATCATCTATCGTAACGGGATTAATTAGCTTAATTTTAATGATACTCTCTCTTAGTGTAGCAGAAGATATGTTTACCATTTATAAAGAAGTAAAACTCATCCCATATATTACCACCATTGTTTATGCTTTCTTAGTGATTGTATCGTATTCATTTTTAATTAGTGGCTTGTGTATTGCGATTGCCAGTAAATCAAAAACATTTAAAGAAGCTCAAAGTGCCTTAACCCCAATCACATTTATCTCATTCTTTCCAAGTTTTATTGCCTTTATGATAGATATTAAAATCAATGCAATCTCATCTCTTATCCCATTTTTAAACTTTACCCTAATATTTACTGATATTACAAGCGGCAATATGAACTTCTTCTATATCTTTTTAATGATGATATCAACCATAATAACAATCTCCTTAGTATTAATGGTAATTATTCGCGAGTATAAATCAGAAAAGGTACTATTTTCAAACTAATGAAATAATATATACGATTTTTACAGAAGTTTTTGGGTTAAATGTCAAGTAGTGTTGGTGAAGCCAAAAACTAATGATGAATGAACTT
>CAMNSB010000023.1 GCA_946554325.1 uncultured Mycoplasmatota bacterium | reverse complement strand
TGCTATTTCTCCCATTTTATTGTATATTTAGTGTAGTAAAGAATAGAAATGATAGTTTTTAGCCTGTCATAAAGTAACATCCTTTATGAGTATCATTTTACTAAATATTGAAAGAAAACTTTGTCGAAATATAACCAAAAGAAAAAGAGAAAACCCTCTTTCTAATTATGAATAAAGATTAACTTTAGATACAATAATGACAGGAACAATACTACAACTCTTCTGAACATTCTCTTTATATATTTTAGACTGTGTATCATCTATTTTAGTAAAAGCAAATGCAAATTCACTATCATAAGAATCTTTAGTCCAATAACACTTATTTGTAGCAAGATATGGAAAACTAGCATTTAAGAACCGATAACTACCACTTTTTTCTTTGGCAGAATTAACATCCAGCTCCACTCGATTGTTATATTTCATATTACCAACAATTCGATCAGAAAAATGTTCCCTTACAAAATAAGAATTTAAAATATCAGTAGAAATAACTCGAACTAAATCTTTTGTCTCCAATGCTCTAGTAGAAACATTCCATGTAGCAACAGCACTATTTAAAATACTATCATAACTGGCATGAGTCCCTACACTATAACTTTTATATAAATCAGGTAATAAAGCAACAGAAGCATCTCCTACTTTACTATCTACATCTATAATCCTAGTTTTAATACAAGTATCTGATACTGCATCACACTTCCTATTATTTTTAACATCATACAAAACAGTATCCCCAAAATTATAATTCATATCAATAGAATCATTACTAGTAATATACTGCTCTGCTTTTAACGTCAAAACAATCTTTACAGAAGATCTTACTTGATAATTAGAATCATTTCTAGCCTTTTCTTCTTCCTTCTTTTGAAAGTTAAAAGCATCTGTTCCCCATTTACTATCCACACCATCCTGTTCAGAATCTAAAGGCCATGTAATAGAAACATTTAACTTACTTACATCATCTTTTGCTCTTACATACTTCTTATCTAAATGAATATTGATATGAAAAGGATATTCATGAGATAAATCATCTTCTAACTTTAAAGTATCCATAGAAGAAACATCTAACTCTTGATCAAAGATACGCACAGAACTAATAGTATAATTTACTTGTGCATCAGAATCCCCCAAATTCTTAATATCAATTGCCTCAGTCACTGCATCCATTCCTGGATAAATATCAGATAAAGAAACCACAATATCATTAGAAACTTTCTCTTTATTCTTAGAAAACTCAATATACCATGATTTTACTTTAATATCTGTCTGTGTATTAGCAATCCCACTATAGGCAAACCAAGCTAACGTAATAGAAAGAAAAGAAACTGCCAAAAAGAAAATTGACATCAAATTTAGTTTAAAATATGCTCTATATTTTCCTTTCATTCTATTCACATCCTTATATTATTCTTTGTTTCTTCTTTTTTCTTCTTTCTCCAACATAACCCCTATAATTTCAGATCCAATAATATAAAATATCGGTAAAATAACGAATAAAAACATTCCAATTGGTTTTCCTACTATTTTATAAACAAAGGAAAGTAGAACCATTTTATGCTTTACAACACCAAATACTTGATCCTGATAAACAATAGGATCTTCAATCACATTAGATAATCCCTTCGTATGAAATAAATATTTTCCATCCGTATCTTTTTCAATAGATACCACTTGATGAGTAATGACTTTATTATCTAAATCTCCTTTTCTTCCTAAATAGCTAATAGTATCTCCTACTTTAATATTAGACTTATCAGTATTCCTAGCAATTAATACATCCCCTATTTGGTATTTAGGCTCCATACTACCAGATGCCACTACAAACATCCGATAATTAAAAAAGGAAATCTTATTACCACTAAACCGTTGTAAACATACAACAACTAAAAATAAAACAACAAAAATAGCAATAACAATATCAAAAACTCTCTTAATTATTTTTTTAGTTTTATCATTTAACTTTTTCATAATACTTCTCTCTACAAGTAATCTTGTGTCCTTTCCAAATATTCTTCTAGTTCCTTTTGAAACTTTTTCTTAACATCTCCTGCTCCTACTAAACGTCCATTCCTATCATTTTTCATCTCTTTTGCAATCATATGAAGAAGTTCTTCTTCTGTTAGATCAAGCCCAACTCTACTAAGAAGTCTAAGTGTAAGTATCACCTGTTCTTTAAGTAAGAAAATAGAGGCACTGGCCATTTTCTTTTTCTCTTCTTTCTTAAAAGGATGGATAGAATCAGAAACAAAATAAGAGATAAGGAAAGAATGTTCTAAAAATTCACGTATAATATCATCATCATCTTTATTAAAATTATCTTTACTATTCTCATTTTCCTCATAATCATATTTTAAGAGATATTCCCATAATTCTGCTGCTATTTTAAAATTAGGATTTTTTAAAATGATATTAGTCTTTTTAATAGGAGGCTCTATCATTTTAACATGCTGACTACTTAAAGCTTTCATCATTTCACTTCTCTGCCAACTACCAATATACTCCTTGATTCTTTTCAATCTTTTTTTAACAGATTCTATCTCCTCTTTTAACTTTTTATCTAATTCCTTAGAAGGAATGGAAGAGGAAGTAAGTTTTACTTGAATATTTACTTTTTCATACTGAGTAGTAGTATTTCCTATATATTCTAGTAATTTATCATTAGAAATCGAAAAGTCTTTTAATAACTTTTCTTTTTTTGAAATAAATCTTTCTAAATGATCCACCAAAGTATAAAGAAAACGATTTTCATAAATATTATAAGTTTCTTCATTACGAATATCTAAGATTTTAGAAGGCTCTACATCAGCAGTTCTTTTATCATATTTATTAATATACTCAGTATGTTTTGCTAAATTTTTAATACTAGAAACATTAATTTTTTTTGATTTTTCAATAAGCATAATGTTCTCTTCTTGAATTAATGTATTTTTAGGAATTCGAATAATAAGATCAATATAAGGACAAGCCTCTTCTATTTTTAAAACCCAATCAAAGGCAAGTAAATCTGCCATATAATTAGATTGATAAGACATATTAGAATCTATTTTGTCTAAAAAATTCTCTCCCTTATCCTTGGTATCTTTTTCTAATTTTAACTTTTGTATACTTGCCATTTAATATTTCTCCTAACTATATACTCTTCTTAATTTGTTCTAGATAAGAAATACATTCTTTCATAACCCCTTTACCATATTTTTTATTTAAGAATGTAATAAAAGGATCAATTTCATCACGAATAAGTGCAACACTAAGCTGATCAAATTTACGTAATATTTTTCTAGCAACAAAGTAATCAATTGCCTCTATTTCTTTTCCACCACAAGCAACATAAATAGGTGCAAAGGTATGTAATTGTTTCATAATACGATTACCAAAAGCAATTCTAAAATGTGCAATCACATAGTCATCAATCTCTGTTACTTGCTGAAGTCCTTCTTCAGTAAGAGGATATTTTTCTTCTGCCTCCCTAAACAAAGACTCTAAATAACTAGAATTAATAGAAATAGATTCCTGTTCACGACATTTAAATGGACCTACTTTGGTATTAATATCAATAGGCATAGCACGGTCATAAACTTTATCTGTAACCATAAAAGTAGAATCATCATTATTGATAGTACCAATATACCACAAATTACCAGGTAATCTTAGTTTTCCCTTTTCTAGAAGCTTAGGATCCTCTGGCCACACACTAGCAACTAAATCTACTAACCACTCATCCCTGCTAGGCATCTCCAAAATAGAAAGTAAATCAGCAAAATAATACTCCACACGAGCAAGATTCATCTCATCTAAAATAATGGTATGAACATCATCATCATAATTAGATTCATAAATCTCTCCCAAAGCTTTTGTCTCATTAAATTTCTTAGTAAATTCATTAAAATATCCTAAAAAGTCAGATTTATCACGCCATGATGGTTCAACGGAAGAAACACAAGAGGAAGTCCCAACAAATTTTCCCCAAGCATAAGCAAGAGAGGTTTTACCAGTACCAGAAATACCTTGTAAAATAATTAATTTACCACAAGCAAGACCTGCAAAAAAAGGTCTTAAAATATCATAATTATAATAAAGATGCAACTGACTAGCTGCATAACACCGAAAAGCTTCTATTAACTCCTCAAGTGACATATTATTATCATACTTACGTACACTATAATTTTGATATTTCTCATCAATTTGAACAAGTTTTGGAAACCGAATTCCAGCTTGAGCAGGATCTTCTTCTGCATCAAGAGAAGTACCATCTTCTTCCTTTTGTTCCTCTTCTGGGTTAACCCCAAGTTGCGAAACTTTCATAGCCATAAGCTCATCCTTTTCCTTCATAAGCTTACGCACTTGATCATTTAAACTACCAATTTCATTTAACAACTCTTCTCGATTCATTCGATTGGTAGCACGTCTAAGAAGTTTTTTAATATAAAGTCCAATTAATACACAAACCAAAAGAATAACAATAATTAAAACAATAATAGCAACATAAACAAAGAACTTCTCAGGACCATTAAAACTATCTTTATAACTACCAATAATCTTAGCATACTCTGAAATATTAAAAATCTGTCCTATTCCCTTGAAAAGTCCCCCAATAATAATTTTTAACCCCTCAATAAAAATCGCAAAAAACTCGTAAAAAAATCTAAAAAATGTATTCATATTATTCCCCCCAAATGTCCCCTATTTTATTCAAAAGATCTGTATAAATAATCTTACTAGCACTATCCTCAGGTAAAGAGGCTAAAATAGTATCTTTTGTTTTATTACGCCTACTCATAAATAAATAAGAAACACCTAAAACAACTCCACGATCTTTTGCCTTAATCTTTTCTACTCCCTCAAGATTTAAAGCAAACTGATAACCTTCCTTCATAAACATCTTAATAGTCTTTGAATACTTACTAAGCTCCTCATACCTAACTAAAATAATAATACTATTCTTAGCACACTCATCATCAAACACCTTAAAAAGATGTTCTAACTTTTTTTCTTTTAAATACAAACTATCAGGAACAGATAAAAGATATTTCTTATCATTTTGTAAATCTAACATATCCTTAGCAATCTGTCTTAATAAAAGAGTAAGTAATACATAAATCTTATCTTCAGCAACCACTCCTTCTTTATAAGTCTTATCTACAATATAATCACTATAAACCTTACTAAAAGTAATATTATGTAGAAGTTCCACAGCATAAATCTTCTTTGTTTTAGAAATTGCTGTATCTAAATTTAATAAAAACATACTAGTATCTAACTTAGAAAAAGAATATTGAACCATATCACTATATTTTTTCTGGGTCTTAATAATATCCTGAACAATACTTTTTAAAATAGAATCAGTATATACATTTCCTAATTGCTTTACTATTCTATTTGTATAATGAGTCCTTTTTTCAGAAATACTCTCATCTACTAAAAATGCCTGTTCTAAAGCAAGTACTAAAATAAAGAATTTCTCATACTTTCTAACTTTTTCTTCGTATTTTGTATCATTTTGATGATAATTTTTGATCATCTGATCAGCAATTGAAGAAAGAACAGCACTCATTTTAGAATTCATATTTTTACCATTATAAGAGACATTAATATCACCACAATAATTATAATATTTCCCATCAATATAAGCTTTTAAGAAATTTTTTTGAATCGTTGCTTCATTCATTTTATTTTTTTCATGTTGATTTAAAATAGCAATAATTTCACTAATTTCCTCTGTTTTAATAAACATCGTTTTCTCTAAAATATTTTTAAATTTCTTTTTCTTCTTTTGTAATAACTCTAACTCAGTCTCAACTTTTTCTTCCTTTGTTTTACTTTTATTTTCCGTAATACTATTTTTCTTTTTTGGCTTACTAGACTCTTCTACTACTAGGGAAGCAACTTCTGATGGAGAAGGACTAGATAAATCAGAATAAACATGATCAATCTCATCTTGATCTACAGAAACCATCCTAAAAAACATTGTTTTTTCCAAATCTTCTGAAGAGTTAGAATCTTCTTCTAAAGAAGACTCAGAAGAAGAAAGAATAGGTTCTACTGGCACCACTTTTTCTTCTTTCACTTCTTCTGTTGATACTTCTACAGTTTCCTTTTTTATGCTCTCGTATTCAGAAAAAGGTTCTACCCTATCTCTTTGAATCTTTTCTTTAATAATTTCCTTAATTTTTTCAAATACACTTCCCATAACTACGCCTATTTCCTTCCTACTTTCCAATTTTTTCTGTTCTTTATCTAATGATAAATTTCTACTTTTAAATACGCAAATAGCCAAATATAAAGTAATAATAAGAGTCAATAACACAAATGGATTAAATAACGTTTTTCTAAAAATACCAAAGTGAGGAAAAATCTTCACTACCTTACCAACTACTTGATCTTTACTAATCGGATCATCCTTTACATTATTAAAGTCCCCCTTCGTAACAAAAGTATCCTTATAAACCTCAATAACTCGATGCGTAATAAATTCTCCATCATGAGAATAAGTAATAATATCTCCCAAATTAATAACTTCTTGATATTTAACAAGAATCAAATCACCAGCATGAATAGTATCTTTCATACTGCCTGTTTGTACTTCAAACATAGAATATCCAAAAAAACTAGAATAACTATTTTTAAGTATTTTAGTCTGAATATTATTATAAATCGTAATAAGTAAAAGAACACCAAAAATTCCTATTAACAAATTCAAAATAATATTCATAATCCTTGCAATAAAATGTTTCTCTTTCCCAATCATAACTGCCACCCTATTTTAGACTCTCTATCTTCTTAATGATATCATAAACGATATCCTTTTTCAATATTTTTAAGTACGAAAAAAAATAAGCAACAAAGGCCTATCTTTTTTTACTCTTCCTCTCCACCATACTTAATTTCTACAATTAATGCATATACTTGATAAATAAATAACAAGAAACAAGGAACTAAAATAATGAACAAGAATCCCCATTGAGACTCAATGATAGATAGATATTTACCAACATTATGGTAAACTTTAGAAGGCTTACCAGCTACAAACTCCATAGAATAAGTATTTCCATTTTCAAGAGATATAGCATCCTCTTCCTTATAAACTTCCCCTACTTTACCAAAATCAATATGAACATTCCCACGACTATCAGCACGATAAGTAAATACCATATCAGAAACTTTAAGGTCTTTAAGTTCAGCGGATTCCACTAAAACCAAATCTCCCTGCTTATATTCATTTGAACTTACTTTTTCTTTTAAAATAATCATGGAAGTATCCCCAATTTCAGTAACACCATAATCATTATAATTTAAAAGCAACATAGTCATAGATAAAGCAAATGCAAAATACAAAAAAATCAAAATAGAAAAAACAACTTTTTTCACCACTCCTAATTTACTACTCATACTTCTTCCTCCTATATTACTAGTTAATAGTAACATAACTTTTTCCAAATAGCAACACAAAAAGAAGAGTAATACTACTCCTCCCCTCGTGGCTGTATTGGATTATTGAACTGTTTTTCATAATATTCGTATAATTCTTTAAACCGATTAAAATGTACAATTTCTCTTTGTCTTAACCATAGAAGTGGTCCAATGACATCAGGATCAGTTGCCAAATCAATTAAATTCTCATAAACAGCCCTAGCTTTTTGTTCAGCAGCCATATCCTCTGATAAATTGGCAAGGACATCTCCAGTAGATGAAAAATAAGTAACAGTAAAAGGTACTCCATCTGCATTACTTGGATAAACATCTAAACCATGTTCTGAATAATTACCAGCAAGTCCTGCAGCTTTTAACTCTTCTGGTGTCGCATCTTTAGTTAGTTGATAAACCATAGTACAAATCATTTCAATATGGGCAAGTTCTTCTGTCCCAATATCCGTTAATAATGCTTTTCCCCTATTATCTGGCATAGTATATCTTTGATTTAAATAACGAAGAGCGGCAGCAAGTTCACTATTTGCACCCCCATATTGAGTTAATATAATCTTTGCCATCTTTGGATCTTTTTTCTTAATATTAATAGGATACTGTAATCTCTTTTCATATTTCCACATAATTAAATCTCTCCTTCCCAAGGCCAAGTAGAATTAACCCACTGAAATGGTATATTAACCCCACTACTAGAAACTACAATTGGACCATATTTCTTTTGATATTCCTCCATCAAAGCACTTGCCCTATTACTATAATCATGAAATAGACGTAACATAGAAGAATTATCTGGATAATTATCTAAATAAAGATTTAATTCATGTGCAGCAAAGGCCATCCTAGAAAATTCTAAAAACATTCTTTCTCTTTCATTAGTAGCACGTAACACCGCTGGTTTATAATTCATATACTGTTGATAAAGATTAGAAAATAAGTTTCCTTTTTCATATGCCTCCTGAGGTGTATAAAGTTGAATATTAGCATTTACCATATTCATATTAGACTGATTCATTCCTGTATTCATATTGGGAAGTAAACCATTTTGTGCTAATACATTAAAATCACGAAAAGAATTCGCTGTATTATACTGATTTAATAAATAATCATAATCGTTCATATTTATCCTCCTTTGTAAATAATCTATTCATAGGCAATAACAATGTATGGATATTTGCCCCAAAACCAAAAAATTACTTGTCAAAATCTTTTTTTTTTGATATAGTATAAATGTTTCATGGCGATATTGGTGAAGTGGTTAACACGCTGGTTTGTGGCACCAGTATGCAAGGGTTCGATTCCCTTATATCGCCCCATATTGAAATTTGCGCACACCTTTGTGCGAGATTAAGTA
Organism: uncultured Mycoplasmatota bacterium; assembly: GCA_946554325.1. Lineage (GTDB taxonomy): Bacteria > Bacillota_I > Bacilli_A > RF39 > UBA660 > MGBC119817. The sequence goes on along the minus strand of CAMNSB010000023.1, from coordinate 9,451 downwards.
AAAGTTCCTAATACGCGATATTATGAACTTTTTATTATATTGAAAAAAGATATCACAAGTTAAGTAATATCTTTTTCTTCACAAATTTTTAAATACTCTTGAGTAATCTTTAGTTTTATATCATCAATATCCACTTTACCATGACTAGCCTTCTTTGATAACTTCATTATTTTAATATGATGATAATCTTTTTCATTATATTCAGGTAAATATATATTTGATTTATTCAAGCTATATCCATTAGATTTAAATGAACCTTCTATATATTTTTTTACAATATCAGAATTTAAAACTCCACAAATATAATATGCCTCATCCAAAGAAATAAAATTACCATCTACTTTTTGACTAATAATAATAGTATGTTTAACACAAATTGTATTTTTCCTCTCTCCCCAAGGCGTTTTTTCAGATTCAATTACACTAGCACAAAATTTACTATTATCTCGTGCTGCAACAATGTACTTAGCAAAAGTATATGGTCCTATCTTAGAAAGTGCATAAAATTCATTACCACGATGCATCTGTTTACTTTTTTCTGACTGCATATCTATTAACTTTTTATGATTTACTAAATACATAAATAAATCATTATTTTCTTTTTTTAATACATTTTGAGGTATAGGTGTATTGATATTGTCTTTATTATAAGGAAGTATACAATATTCATTATTAGAATCATACTGAAATGGTTTAATATGCGGACCTGTAATAATTGGATAAATACAATTAGTAGGAAAATCCCATCCATTCTTAGGCATATCATCAATCACATATTTAGAAAGTGAAAAACTTTTATTAAAAAATCTATAATAACCCTTCTTTTTACTATTACCTGCCCCAATTAACATATATAATTGTTGAGGAGTAAATTCAACACCAGTTCTATAAAGATATGAAGTAGGTCCTATTATTTTTGAAAAATCATATTCATCTGAACCATAGGATAAAGCAGTCGTATTTTTTGATAACTGAACTGCCCTATTATTCCTAAAAAGCAAATACTTTTTTACCTCATCAAAATTATTACATAAATTAAGATTATCATCTTTATATTTGGAATCCCGAGTGATAACCTTGACAGGTATCCCTTTAAAATAATCAACTTTCCTTGATGAATAATAATAAGTATTAAAATCTTGAGTAATCGTCTTATTATCACTTCTAAATGGTCTTAATGGTGCCAACCATCGATCTATTTTTTGCAAATATAATCGTTCTTTTTTATCATAATCTAAATAAAAATTTCGAAATCCCTCATAAGAATTTTGTGACATAATACTATCTGGCATTAAAAAGGCTAAAATACCATTAGGGGATAACCAATTAGTTGCAGTAACATTGGCAATTAATGCACATACATTTAATTGCGTACCACCATATTGCCCTGCACCAGAGAAAATATGTTTTACATCGCATAGTTCTTTTATCCTATTTGCATAAGAAGTTGGTAAGTGTTCCCATTTAACCCACGGTGGATTACCAACAATGAAATCAAATTTTGATAATCTAGCAATTAACATAAAATTAGTTGAAATTCTAATCCAAATACCATCCCAATTTTTTTTATGTAATAAAGTCAATGAATCACACATTTCTTTTACTGCTTTCATTAACAATTGGCATTCTTTCTCTTCTTCTATAAATAAATCAGTTATAACATCAAATAATAAATCAGAAGATTCAACTTTAACACAGGACTGCAAACTACTCATTATTAACTCAAATTCTGGAAGTTCAACAAATCTTTTAGGAAGAATTACATCAAATGGCTTTTTTAAGTTATGAATAGAATATTGATAGCATTCTATTTTATCAATTTTTATAGTTGCTGCAAGTAATGCAGAATCTCCTAAATAAACTGGAATATCAATATCATGTAAATTACCAAATGGTTTTAAAGATAAATAATATCCAACACGAGCAGATAAAACAGACAATGGATTGATATCAATTCCATATACACGAGATAAAATATCATCTTTAAGTTTTTCTTTTTGTTTATATGTTAAGGACTGAATATTTCTATCTCCAACTATTTTTTTAATCATTTCAATTAAGAAAATACCTGAACCACAACAAGGATCAATACCACGCCAAGAATCACCATTTGGAATTGATTTCAACCCCTCTTCCACAACATAGTTAGCTAACCATTTTGGAGTAAAATATTCTCCCATGGAATGCCTAATAGATTTAGGAATAATACTCATGTACAAATCTTTAAAAATATCGATAGGTTCATAATAAACATTAAAAGAAAATGCAGAATATTGATCAATACATTTTACTATTTGGGATACAGCTTTAAAAAAATCAGTAGACCATTGTTGTTTATCTGAATACCAAGAGAAAAAATCACCCTCCAAAAAATTATGAATGTTACTACTTCTATAGGAATATCCATCTTCCATCATCTCAAAAAAAACTTGCATTTCAGAAGAACTAATAGATGATAAATCATAATAATTTCTGGTTAAATCATTGTATTCCAATTTATCAACTACCTTACAAGCTATTAATTTTACAATTATCGCATATGTTGTTTGAAGTGCATACAAAGCATTATATTCTAAAATAGTATCATGAATATCATCACTAAAAATAAGAGACAAATCTTTTCTTCTTTTCTGAATATCGTTTCCTTTTCCATTATCATCAATTGATAAATGCATAAGTGATTGCCACTCACTAAATAGCATATTAGTCTTCTCAGTTTTATTGTTTTTTAAGGTTTTATATAAGATGGTTGCCACTGTCTTAGAAATAGATGGTGCAACTAAATCAACAAAAAAATCTTTCAAAATATTTTCTGGAACAAATCTCTTGGTATCATTTGCCAAAATTGCTTTAATAATTGTATCAATATCTAAAGTACTAATTGTACTTAAAGAAGTATTTCTAACTTCCTCCAAAGAAAAAGTAAAATAACTAATTTTAATACCATCAGTAAGAATAGCATTATATTGGATATGTTCTCTTTTATATAAAGCAATTAAATAGTCTTTTATTTGTGCTGAAGCTATTTCAAATTCACCCTTAGTTCTAAGTTTTGAAAAATGTTTATATTCTATTATTAAATTGTTTACTACAGCATCAAGACGTCCAGTTCCACCTTTTCTACTAGTCAAATGACCAAATCTATGATGAACACCATCTAAAAATTTTTCTTTCTGAATATCTAGTGCAATTCCTGTTTGTTTTTTTATGATATAATACAAATTTCTTTCAAATATAGAGGCAGTAGTAGCCTCATTATTGGAAGTAGCAGATTCTTTCATAATATCAGTTCTTAATCTATCAATATCTGTTAAATATTCACCACTATTAACCCAACTATTTATTTTTTTTACCGTCTCTACTGACATAACATCACCCTCACATAAAGTCCTAGTAATATTTTAACACAAAATAATCAGTTCTTATAAAAGAACATCAAAAATAATATAATATAATCAAATTTTAATGTCCCTATATGTTAAAACAAAAAATCATTATTTCCTTTTAAATAGATAAAACTATAACTAAAAAATGTATAATAGAGCACTAAAAATGCATATTAAAAATAAATAAACAGCATTTTTTAGCACTCACACTTGACAATTGCTAATTTTGGTAGTATAACTATTTACAGAAAGGAAAGGTGATATTATGTTACCAAGAAAATTTTATTTTAATGATTTTGATCACTTCTTTGAAGAGGAAGGAACTAAAATGAAATGTGATATTTATCAAAAAGAAAATACTTATCATGTAGAAATGGACTTGCCAGGATTTTCAAAGAATGAAATTAGAATTGAATGTAATAAAGGAAATTTAGTCATAACTGCAGAAAAAGAAGAACAAGAAGAAAATACAGAAGACAAAAAGTATATTCGTCGTGAAAGAGTCTATGGAAAATACTCACGTAGCTTCTATTTAGGAGATATTAATGAGGAAGAAATAGAAGCAGAGTATACAGATGGTACACTTCACATTCGCATTCCAAAACTAAAAGAAGAAAATACAAAAAAACAAATAAACATAAAATAAAATAAAAACTACTTCGCCCTTTGAAGTAGTTTTTATTTGTCTTCTTTAATAAAGAGTAAAATAATTGTATTTAATATAATACAAATCATAGTAAGGGAAATTAGAAAAAAGTTATTTCGACAATACTCCATACTAAGTTCATATAAAACATTAGAACTAAACTGTACTAACATAATTCTAGTAAAAATAATCCCCAAATAAAAAGTAAGCATAATTGTTAAAAAATTATAAAAATTTACTTTTTCTAAAATCCTCTTCCTCGTTAAAATCATAAATAAACGAATACCTATATAAATAATAACAGTACTAAGAAATAAAATCCCAGCAAACCCAGTTTGAAAAAGATAAGGAAAAAGAAAACAAACCATTATCAAAAAAATAACTTCTGAAATAAGACTCATATAATATAAAGTTTTATTCATTAGTTTCTATTGTTCACCTCATCAATCTCATCATTAAATATCTCATCAAACCTAGGTATTTCTTTTTGAATAACATCAGGATAAATGTTCTTAGAATTTAAAATAGCCTTTCTAAAATCTATGATATTAACATCCCTTCTATTATCAAAAATGGCATAAGAAAAGGCTTGCTGTACAATAGTCAAAGCAATATCAGGATATCTAGAACCTATTTCATAAATTCTTTTATATTCACTTGTAATTTCTGTAATAAACATCATAACTCTCTGTTGAATAAATGGACTATATAACATCTTAGCCCCTGTTCTAGCTTCAATTTTAGGTAAAGTCCCAAGTAGGATAGAAATTGTCTCTTCTGTTGTAGGTTCAGAAACCTCCACTTGTTGAAAACGACGCACAAAAGCTTTATCCCGTAAAATATATCGTTCATATTCTTCCGTAGTAGTAGCACCAATAACTTTAATATCACCTCGATCTAGTCCAGGTTTAAACATATTCGCAAAATCAAGTGCTTCCCCTTTAGACCCCATCAAAGTATGAATCTCATCAATAAATAGAATTAAGTTATGATAAGACTTAAGTTCATCTAAAAGAATTTGAATTCTACTCTCTCCAGTCACAGGATCTACTCCCAAAAGTGCTGAAGTATTTACTTTAATAATTGTATAATCTTTTAAAACATCAGGAACATTCCCAATTTGAATACGATAAGCAAGTCCTTCCACAATAGCAGTCTTTCCAACTCCAGGTTTTCCTGTTAAAATAGCTGACTTATCTGGAGTCAAAAGAATTAATACTAATTGCTTAATTTGTTCATCACGCCCAATAGCAGGATTAGTAATATATGCATTTTTCGTAAAGTTTTCCCCATAAGTTTCTAAAATACTAATTCTCTTCTTCTTAATATCAAATTCCTCGTTCATTGACACTCACTCCTCTAGAATAACACTACTATCAATATATAATACCCCTATTTATATGTCAATCTTTTTTAAAGACAAAAACAAAAAGAGTTCAAAACCCTTAATTTTGCTTCCTTGCTATTACAACAAAGGCAATAGCACCACCAATAATAACAATTGAAACAATAGAAATAATAAGATCAGAAGAAGATGTTTTATTAGCTTTGTTTTCTACATTGTCATTACTAACAGTAATATCAACACCTAACTCCTTCATAACATCATAACGATCTTCTTTTTTATATTCCTCTTTAATTAAATTTTGAATTTCTTCATTCATACTAGAAGAATAACCAGAGAATGTTTTTTCTCCAATAACAATATAAGGAACACCACTCGCTTCTTCCTCAAACTTTTCTGCCACTTTCTCCATTAAAGCAGCATTATCCTGATTTTCCCATACTTCATAAGTAACTACATTGATATACTTACCATAATTATCAATAATAGAAGATAAATATTCTAAAAATTCATGACAATGAGAGCATCCGTTTCCACGAAACATATAAACGTTAACTTTATTTTTTTGATTATTTTTATAATCATGTTCAAATGCAATTTCCTCTTCTGCACAAGCTTCTTGAATAGAAGTTGGACTAGACTGAATATCTTCACTCTTCTCCTCTTCTGCCATAACCGAAATAGGCATAAGCATTGTAAATAAAGCAAGTACACCAACGAATCGTATCCATATTTTTTTCATTTCTTTTACCTCTTTTCTAAATAATACATTTTCTATTATACTATCTTTTCTTAAACTTGCCAAACATTTCACAAAAATTTCTTTTAAAGATACTCACGATAATATTTTAAAACATCCTGCATCTCCCCTACAATAATTTTATTAATCGGATTATCTGGAATACTTTTCTCTAATAAATGATCAACTTTCTCCATTGGAACAAAAAGAAGTTGAAAATTTCCTTCCTGCTCTTGTTCATCTAAATGGCTAGCTTCTATTCGAGGAAGTTCATCTGTATAAATCAAATAATAATAGATAATAACTTTTTTATTAAAATTACTATTTAGATAATTCATATGGTATTCAACCCGTTTTAAAAAAGGATCTAGCTTACCACTAATAAAAATACCAGTCTCTTCTTCTATCTCTCTTTGTAAACACTCAAATATGTTCTCTCCTTCTTGTAAATGACCTCCTGGAAATTGATAGGTTTGATAAGAGTATCCAAGTAAAATTTCACTTTTAGAATTAATGATTAATGCCTTCGTTCTTATAACAGAAGAATCCATATCAATATCTGTTAAATTATTATGATTATAAATAATTTCTTGCATTATGCTCCCCTCTCTTTCAAAAATTATCATTCATATCACTATTATACCTATTCCTTTTTTCAAACAAATTCTTAATAAAATAAAGAGTTTATAACCTTAAAATAAAAATCGCCTGTTTGGTTGGTTGATACTCTCTTTATACTGCTAATTGTACAGATCTAATAAAAAAAATATTTAGTATCTAAAACTAATATTTGGTATCTAGTATGGTATCTAGATAAATCCAAAATAGTTAAAAATCCCTTATAAACAAAAGTATTCCCCTCTCTCGAGGGGAATTTCAGGGGGTTCGGTTGAATATACTCTCACACTTTAGATCGTGAGAGATATCAGCGTGACATACATCACGCATCTTAATCATACGAGATATTTAGAAAAAAGTCAATGAATTATGAAATTATTTTTTTACTTGACACTAAACTTAATTTTAATTCATAAAAATTCCCGAAATCAACTTTTTTCGAAGCTCATCATCACAAACGTCACGACTCTGAAAATACTCCTCAGAATCCTTCTTTGCTTGCAATAAAATCTTATAATCTTGTCTTAAATCAGCAATTTTAAACGTCATATCTCCACTTTGTTTCGTCCCAAACAAGTCCCCATGACCACGTAATTTAAAATCTTCTTCACTGATAACAAAACCATCTTGCACTTGTTCCATAATCTTTAATCGCTTCGTATCACTATCACTAATTAAAATACATTGTGACTGAATACTTCCTCTACCAACGCGACCTCTTAACTGATGAAGAGTAGAAAGTCCAAAGCGATTCGCATCAAAAATAACCATAGTAGTAGCATTAGGAACATCTACTCCTACCTCAATTACTGTAGTAGAAATTAAAATCTGAATTTTATTCTGCAAAAATTCTTGCATAATCAAATCCTTAGCAGCCGTTGCCATCTTACCATGAATAATATCAATATGATATTTATCTTTAAAAGCAAGTTGCATCTGATCTTTTAAATGGCAAACCGATTTTAAATCACCTGAATTTTCACTATCTTCAATTAAAGGAGCAATAACATAAATTTGATGATTCTGCTTTAGTTCTTCATACATCATAGATAAAACATCTTTAATTTCATCATTTGTTTTAATAGAAGTAATAATGGGCTTTCTTCCTTCAGGACGTTCTTTAATCAAAGTAACATCCATATCACCATAAATCGTTAAAGCATACGTCCTAGGAATCGGAGTAGCACTCATATATAAAATATCAGGCATAAAACCTTTATTTTGCAAATTAGTACGTTGATTTACTCCAAACCGATGCTGTTCATCTGTAATAACAAGTCCCAAATTATGATACTCAACTTCCTCTTGAATCAAAGCATGAGTACCAATAATAAAAGAAATTTCTCCATTTTTTAAATCTTCATAAATTTGTTGTTTTTCCTTTTTAGAAGTAGAACCAGTAAGAAGTTCTAAACGATAAGGAGTATTTTGTAATAATTCTTTTAAATTATAATAATGTTGAGTAGCCAAAATCTCAGTAGGAGCCATTAAAGCAGATTGGTACCCAGAAAGTACATTTACATACATAGCAAGAAATGCAACAATAGTTTTCCCACTACCTACATCCCCTTGTAACAAACGATTCATTCGATGGGGAGCACGTAAATCCTCTACAATTTCTGAAATTGCTTTTGTTTGATCCGATGTAAGACGAAAAGGCAAAGTTTTAATAAACTCTTCAAGTTGGTGATCTGAAATATCTCTACTAAGTCCTTTATTATTTAACTTATTCTGTCTTTTTAAATAACTAATTTTAAACATAAATGAAAATAATTCTTCATACTTCAAACGATAAATAGCATTTTCTAATTTTTCCCCACTTGGTGGATTATGAATAATATTAAGAGCAGTTCTTTTGTTAACAAATTGATATCGTTCCAAATACTCACTTGGAATATAATCTGGAATCTCTCTTCCATACATCAAAAGTGCCATATTAATATAACTACTTAAACTCTTATTAGTAAGTCCACTTGTACAATGATAAACAGGCTCTATCCTCTCTTTTGTAGAAAGTCCACCCATCTTAATCTCAGAAGCAGTAATAATATTTTTCTTTTTATCATACTTTCCAATTACAGTAATAGAAGTTCCAACAGCAAGTTGAGACTTTAAGAATGCCCGATTAAAAATAGAAACTCCAACCACACCACTCGGTGTTACAAATCGAAAATTCATTTTATTAAGTCCTGCCTTAAAACGCATCAAAATCGGTACACTTTCTACTTTACCATCAATAATGATATGACCTTCATCTTCTGTCTCTTGTAAACTACCTCTTTTTAAAATATCATAGCGAAAAGGATAATGGGTTACCAAATCCTCTATAGTATAAATTCCTAATTTATTAAGTAAAGAAAGAGCCTTTGGTCCAATACCTTTTACATCTTTAATTTCTGCCATAATATCACTTCCTCATCTCGCTTATTATACCATAAACCAACTCTTTTTAAAAGAACAACATTCAAAATAAATTTGAATGCTTAGACTCACATCTAAACAATTTCTGCTTCTAAGCTCTCGTAACCTACCTGCTCCACAGACTTAAACTACGAGAGAACCTGCCGTACTCTTATGTTCTTTTTCCTTTTTTATTTATACTCCATAATGAAGTCTCAAACCTCCAGTCATTATATTAATACTTGTATTGATATCTCTATCATGTCTTCTCTCCACATTTACTACATATCTTACTACTAGGATAATAGGTATCTACT
>CAMNSB010000022.1 GCA_946554325.1 uncultured Mycoplasmatota bacterium | reverse complement strand
AATGTGTCCTTTCTGTCACACATTATAAAAGATGAAAAAATAAAAAACCAATGTGCAATTTTTTAATTTTTACACTTGACACAATGATAAAAGCGATCAAGATAAAACTTAATCGCCATCATTTTGTTCTTTTAAAAGTCCCATTTTCTTTAAAAGAAAGTATGCACTTCTACAACCTGCACAAACAAGTTGTTTCTTCTCTAATGTGTTTCTATCAGAAGAAATTATTATATATTCTATCAAGCCAGACACTTCTTTTTTAGTCAATGCTACTGGAATATCATCTTCTAATACTTTCTTTAAATTAGGATATTTGTCTATAATATCAGAACACTTATAAGCAGAATCTTTATATTCTTTATTCGTTCCCATAAGATAAGATGATACAAAATTTACAATATCCCAATAATTTTCTTCACACTCTTGGTCAAACATTTTATTGAAATCCACTTCTTGCCCTCCTAACGACTTGTAATTTTTCAATAATTACTTTAGTAAATCTAACTTTCTTAATAAGAAATAACATTCTCTCATACCTTGTATGAATATTTCTTTTTCTTCAATTTCTCTGCTATCTTCTTTTAATGATAAATAATTTTTAAGTACCTTTACTTCATACTTTGATAAAGAAAACAAGCAATGATTTTCAAGTACATCTGCTAATCTATCATTTTTATTCATTAGATTACTTTGCTTTTTTAAGAGTGAATCATATTCAGGGTTACTCTTTTTCAAGCGAACTAGCATATCAGAAAGATATTCTGCAAAATTATCATCACAATAGTCTTTGATAAATGTTTCATCAAAATTATCCACCTTTTCACACCTCCTGCGACTATTTTATATCGTGGATATTTTAAATGCTAATGTGTAAATTACCTTGCATATTCCTTATTACACCTTTGACTTTCTACTTCAACACTATCATCAAAATCTATAACTTCTTTGTCCTTTTCATTCATATTAAGTAAGACATTTACTTCATCTAATCGTTTAGATTTTTCTTTTAATTCTTGTTCTTGTTTAAATGGTCTTTTACATTCTTCTTTGGCATTTTCAAATTGAATTTTGGTATTTTCTAACTCTGTTTGTTCTTGCTTTAAATCAAAAGAGAAACCATCTATTTCATTATTGATACGAGTAATATTACCTAAATTATCATTACCAAGCATTACTGAATGTGATAACTCATTTTTCAAATATATATGAAAACTACCATACTCATAATCAAGTTCCATCTTAAAACCTCTATAACTTCCTATCTCTTGTTTTTCAGTTTTTTCAATGTTCTTACATAACTCAAGTATCTTATCTCCTGCTTGTTTTTTATCGGTATAAGTAACACCTTTTATAGTCATACTTTGAAATTTATCATCACTATTTGGAGTATTTTTTTCGACTAATTCTATATCTTTTTTAAAGCCTTCTATTCGTGATTCTAGCCTTTTTATTTCACTAGGATAATACTTTGCCACTTTATCTTCCATAGCATATATTTGGCTTAAATGATTTTGTTTTAAGAGTTTTAATTTAGCAACCTGTGTGTCTAAATCAGTCTTTTCCATTATCAAAGGATTACCGGCAGCAAGTGCTTTAATCTGTGCATAATTAAGTGCTGCTTCATCTATATCTTCAGCAAATCTCACAGGAGTTTTAGAAGTCATTATCTGTGAAATGAATCGTTGTTTATTCTCTACTAATTGATAAAGATATGCGTCAAAAGTTCCCTCTGTAACATAGTTATAGATATAAACTTCTTTATTTTTGTTACCCTGTCTTAATATTCTTCCTATTCTTTGGGTAAGGTCAGCAGGTCGCCACGGACAGTCTAGGTTATGAATTGCAATTAGTTTATCTTGGCAGTTTGTTCCTGCACCCATTTTGGAAGTGCTACCAAACAATATTCTTTTTATACCACTTCTTACTTGTGAAAACAAAGTTTTCTTTTGTATATCTGTATTTGCATTATGAATAAACTCGACTTCATCTTCGGGAACACCTAATTCTTGCAACTTTCTTTTTAATTCATCATAGACATTAAATTTATCTTCACTTGGTGTAGATAAATCACAGAATACTAATTGTGTTAAGTGTTCTTCTTTATGCTCTTGCCATATTCTATAAATATTATTCGCACATAAAGACACTTTACTATTCGGATCATCTGGCAACATATCATTCATAAGTCTTTGGTCAAGTGCAAGTTTTCTACCATCATTTGTTATTTTTAACATATTATCAGTTGATGGGTCAACCTTTTTATTTCTAACCATATCTGCCCTATTAGAAAGTTCTTTTACCATTTCTTTTTGTATTTCAGTAGGCTTTGCTACTATCGTTTCGTAGTGGGCTTCTGGGACTGGAAGTTTTAGCATATCTGCTGTTTGAATATCAGCTACTTCTTTAAACATTGCCATCAATTCTGGTAAGTTATAAAACTTTGCAAATCTAGTCTTTGCTCTGTAACCTGTTCCCTCTGGAGCAAGTTCAATAGCCGTTACTGTTTCACCGAATGTTGAAGCCCAAGCGTCAAAGTGTTGTAGATTTCTTTTTTCTAACTCTGCATATTGCAAATATCTTTGCATTGTATAAAGTTCTACCATACTGTTTGATACTGGAGTACCAGTTGCAAAAACAACTCCTCGACCACCAGTTAATTCATCTAAATACCTACATTTCATAAATAAGTCACTCGACTTTTGTGCTTCTGTTTGTGCTATACCACCAACATTTCGCATTTTGGTATAAAGGAATAAATTTTTAAAGTAATGGGCTTCATCTACGAATATTCTATCAATACCTAATTCTTCAAAAGTAACAACATCATCTTTTCGGCTCGTATCATTTAACTTTGCTAATTTTGCTTCAAGACTTTTTTGTAGTCTTACTAATTGTTTTATAGTAAAGTTTTCTCCATTATGGTCTTTTAAATCTTGTACTCCGATACTTATATCATCAATTTGATTTTGTAAGATAATTCTTTGTCTTTCAGCAGACATTGGTATCTTCTCAAACTGGCTATGAGAAATGATAACTGCATCATAATCTCCTGTTGCTATACGAGAACAGAACTTTTTACGATTAGCAGTTTCAAAGTCTTTCTTCGTAGTAACGAGAATATTAGCACTTGGGTAAAGTTGCAGAAATTCTGAACTAAATTGTTCTACGATATGATTAGGTACTACGAACATACTCTTATTACATAGTCCTAGTCTCTTAGATTCCATAGCAGCAGCGACCATTTCAAAAGTCTTTCCTGCTCCTACTTCGTGGGCTAGTAGTGTGTTTGTATTTCCATATAAAACTCTGGCTATGGCATTAACTTGGTGTGGTCGCAAAGTTATCTCTGGATTCATACCGTGAAAATTGATATGAGAGCCATCATACTCACGAGGACGATTAGAATTAAACTTCTCGTTATAGATTTTACTTAATCTTTCTCTACGGTCTATATCGCTCCATATCCACTCATCAAAAGCAGTTTTAATTTGCTCTTGTTTTGCCTGTGCGATAGCAGTTTCTTTTTTATTTAACTCTGGTACTTTTTTACCATCTTTCTCAATATAGTCATATATTCTAACATCTTTTAAATTAAGTGTTTCTTCTATAATTTTGTAAGCATTTATTCTTCCTGTTCCATAAGTAGAATATGCTTTTACATTTCCCCTATCATAGTTTTTACCCTCAACATTCCATTGGGCTGTACTCTCCATAAAATGCACTTGTATTCTATCTCTAATATTATAAGATGGCAATAATAGATAATCTATAAAATCATCTATAACATCTGTTGGAAGCCAAGTAGCACCAAGTCTAACACTTATCTCTTGTGGCTCTAAATCTTTCGGCATTACTTCTTCAAGACATTTTACATTTATATTGAATCTAGGGTCATCTTCGGCAAACTCTTTGGCTATCTTTAATTTCTCACGAATATTACCAGATAGGTACTCATCAGCAGTTACCCATATATTAGGATCCCCATATTCTGGTACATTAAATATGACACCCTCTAGGTCAGTTATCATTTTGTCCATATCAAGTCCACATAGTTTTTGCATAAACTCTAAATCAACTCTAGCCTTTTCAGATATTGAAACAATTAAGGCTTCATTTGCAGTATCTACACCTGTTACTTCCTTATGTGGAAGTATTGTTCTTTTAGTAAACATATCTGCTTTTTTAAGAAGTTCTTTGTTCTCATCAAGTATCTCTAAAGAACATAGTAAATAAAAACTATTGTCATTAGAAAAAGCAGAGGTATTTGCTCTGCTATTGATAAGTCCATATTTTTTAGTAAAACTGTCATATAGTTTATTAAGTTTTACTTGTTCTTGTTTTATATCTTCATCTGGAAAGTCCTCTGTTTGTAATTCTAATAGATTTCTTACACACTCTCTTATTTCAATTAAGCCTCTAATACGATTTTCAGTAGTAAGTGGCAATTCTTGTGGGTACATTCTACTATTCTCACGATAATAGACTTTATTATCTACTATGGTATATGAGAAGTTTTTAACATTATAGTCAGCAGGAATAGATAAATCTTCTTCATCTTCCCCTATATCATCTATCTCATATTCTTTTATTTCGGCGTGTATATTAGAAATAGCATTGTTAAGTTGTTCTTCTAGTGATATATCTTCTCTTGCTTCACAAGTAGAGTCCATACCATATCTAGTAGATTCCATTTTCATATTACCACATATCATATCTGGGTTATCTACAAAGTATTTATTCATTTTAATACCATTTTCATCAGTATCTAAATATACCCAGTCTGGCTCTATATCAGTTATTGAATCTCGCTTTTGTAAGAAGATAATATCAGAAGTAACTTTCGTACCTGCATTATCTTTAAAGGTATTGTTTGGAAGTCTTATTGCTCCTAACAAGTCGGCTCGTTGTGCTATATACTTTCTAACACTAGGATTTTCCTTATCTAAAGTACCTTTACTTGTTATGAAAGCAACAATTCCACCTGGTCTTACTTTGTCGAGAGTTTTTGCGAAAAAGTAGTCGTGAATAAGAAAATTATGCTTATCATATCTCTTATCCAATAATTTAAGACTATCAAATGGAACATTACCTATTGCTCCATCAAAGAAAGAATCTGGAAGTTCTGTATTTTCATAGCCTTGTACTGCAATAGAACTCCTTTGATATAGTTGTCTAGCAATTCTACCACTTATCGAATCAACTTCTATACCATATAACTTACAGTCTTTTAAGGTATCTGGTATCATACCTAGAAAATTACCAACTCCACAACTAGGCTCTAGTATGTTTCCATCTTTCATACCCATACTTTCTAATGCTTTATACATCGTACGAATGACTACTGGTGGTGTATAGAAAGAAGTTCTTGTAGAACTCATTGCTGACCTATATTCTTCTTCATCTAATATATTTTTAAGTTTTAAATGCTCATCTGCCCAAGAAGAATTATTTTCTTCAAAGGCTTGTGATAAGCTACCCCATCCAACATATTGAGATAAAACTTTTTGTTCTTCTGGAGTTGCAAAGCGATTTTCTTCTTCACATTGTTTCAACACTTTAATTGCTGCTAGATTACGATTGAACTTTTCTCTATCACTTCCAACACCTAATAAGTCATCAGTAATATGAAAGTTATTTCTATCTTCGTTTTTGATTTCTGGGTGTATATCAAAAGTGGTAACTCGTTTTCTTCGCTTTTTAGCAATATTAGGTATAATTGTTTCTTTTTTCTGTTCTGCTTCTTTTTCAGCAAGTAAAGATAATACTTTGCTTAATTCTTCATTACGAAAAATAGGAAAACCTACACCATTTTGGAAAGTAATATCTTGTAATGAAACGACATCATTATCAATACTATCAATGGTATATTCTCTATCGCCAATAGTTATATTTTTACCGATTAAATCTTCTTCTAATTTTTCACGATCAGCGACCTTTGTTTCATACTTTTTACGATATTTTTTTAGTCTTTCTAAATCGTGATTATTAACTTTATCTACTGTGCCATCTTCGTTATAATCAAATAGTTCATTTAATAAAAAATCATAAACTTCTAGTCCCTCTAAATCAATGTCATCAGAGTAAATAACGATATTCTCGTTAGAATCGAAGTTTACCTTAATATCGCTCATATCATAAAGTGATAGGATATGCTCTACTAAATCTACTTCATCATCATATTCTCCATACTCATTATGCTTTTCTAATTCTCCATTTTCAGTAACTTTGATTTTCAAATGGTCGTTACACGGATTTTCTTTTACTTTCTTATCAAACTCATCAAAGGAAAATTCTTGATTAAATAATGGGTATTGATAGTCGTATAATCTAACAATGTCATTATCTAATGAAAGTATTTCAAATTTATCTGCACCTATATAGACTTTGTCGCCTACTTGATAATCGTAGTCTGGGAAAGTTTCATTTAATTCTTTGATAAAGTTTTCTATTATCTTTTTATCTTCATCATCACTTTCTAAATCATTCCCTAGATTTTGAATATACTCTATAAAGCCTCTTAATTCACTTGGATTATGAATTTGATTATCTATATCTCTAATAACATCTTCTTCTGTTTCGCCATTTTCAAGATTTGCTTCATACCCCTGTAAATCATATTCTTTGATAAAATCATTTAATCGTTTTGCTAGGCTATCTTCTTGTTCTTCAGTAAAAGTATCTTCTTGATTCAATTCATCTATGCGTTGTTGATCTTTTTCTAACCAAGCAGGATACTCTCTTAATTCTTTTGGATTAAGGTATCTATCAAGGCTAATTAGTTCTTTTATTCTCTTTTCAACATAATTCCATTTAAGTAATGTCTTTATTTCATTATCAAAATATCCACGATATAAAGTAAGTCCTTTACTATCAGCATTATATCCTACGCCAGATCCACGAATAGTATATGAACTACCACTTAAACCATACATATTTTTTATATAGTTAATATTTTCAATAGCAGATAAACTACTTTGAAGTTGTCTATATATTGCATACTTTGTTTCAGTATGTCGTGTTTGAAAATACTTATCTATAAACTCTTGCGAAAACTCTAACTCTGGTATTTCTTTGCTATTTTCTTCATCTAATAAAGTCATCTGCTCTTTTTCAGATGGCAAATATTTTTCTCTATCATTTAATTGATGAAGTAAAATCATTGAATCATAATGATATGTTAAATCTTCCCAAGATACAAAACTTTCTGTATCTCGTGATAAAAAATTACCTTTCCATAGTAATAAACCATTTTCAAAGGCTTTGTAACCATACATTTGCGTTCCAACAAAAATACCCACATATACATTTTCAAAAGAATTTTTAATGAACTCGGCTCTTTTTAAAGGCTCTTTTTCTAGTTCAAAATATCTTTTTACTTCTACTTTGGGTATTTTTAAATGTGCATAAGCAAGTATTTGATTTATTTTATCATCTGTAACAACATACGGACAATGTGTTCCACTATCCTCGTTCCAAAAATCTAATTGTAGATTAGTTCTCTCGTTACTATTTCCTCTGCTCTCGCTTTCAAGTTGTTCATTAAGCCTATCCACTTCATCTGGTCTTTGGCTTTCAATTCTTCTGTTATATTCTCTTTCTTCGCCATTTCCTCTATCATTTGTTCCACTCTCGTTTCGGCTGTCGTTTGAACTTCCATCAAGTGTTCTGGTAATTTGCCCTGCATTAGAAGTGTCGTGTATAGAGGCTTGTCGTTCTTCTTCAAGTGGCTTAATCTCATCAATGCGTATTTCCCATTTACTTGTTCTTCTTGTGGTGGTACTAGGTCTGGTATTTGATAATCGCCCACCATTTTGTAACTTATTTCTTTCATCTAAATCACTCCTCTCGGCATTATTCTTGCCATCATCTAAATCATACTCGTTTTGCTTATTATTATCAAATGTGTGAATCTTATCAATTTCACTTATTCGCACATTTTTTATTGTGCTATATATTTCACGAAGTCCAGACTCGGCAATATCACTTGTTGCCATACCTAGTCTTGTTATCGTATCATAAGTATTGAAATTTAATAACTCTCTAAAATCTTCCTTATCAAAGTAATCATTAGGATTTATTCCACAACGCTTTAACATAACATAAGCAACACTATTCTCTAATACTTTCTTATAAATAGTTTTTATATACAACTCATCAAGTTCTTCTAAAAAACTATTATCTTTAAAATACATTAGATTTGATAAATAGTCTGGCAAGTTATCTTCTACCATATTTTTAGCACTAGAAATAATAGCACTTGCTATGGTAGAGTTATCTTCTAATTCTCCATATCTATTTTCTAGGGCTTCGATAACATATTCTTCATAAGGTTTCGTAACAGACCATAGTATAACATTTTTACCGTGCTTACTATTCGTATCACTTACATCAAATACATATCTTAAATAAGTATTTCCATTATTTTCTGCAAGAAGTGCTATTCCAGTTGCTCCTTTATTAACCCATCTTTTTAAAGATTTATTCCAAGTTTCTATTTCAGCACAAGCACTTGCATAAGGCTTTTGTGCATAAATTAAAACTTGATCGGAAAATGGATACTTATAATTCATTGCAGCACACTCTAAAAATGATAGCCATTCACTTTGATTTGTACTTAAATCTTTTAATGTTTCCGAATATAATTCTATTATATTTCTTAATTTATTAGCCACTTATCTCACCTCCTTATCTTTATTTTTCTTTTACTACTCATTGTTAGAGTTATCTTGTTTAAGACTTTCTCTAGCATTTACTAAAACTTCATAATAGTTAGTTTCTATTTCTATATCTTCGGTATTAACAAGTAACATATAGATAATTTCACTTGCTTCGTTAGGATAGAAACGAACATCAACAAAAGTTTCTTGTTCTTCAGTAACTCGTGGGATACTATATCTCAACAATTTTTCTTTCAGTTTAGTAGCAGTTTCGCTTATTTTTTCATTATTAGAAGTCGTATATCTGGTAAGCATTTCAATTAAATAATTAAATTTTTCTATACTTAAATCCACCTTAACTGGTGGTATTCTTTTTTGATATGGCATAATTAACCATCCTTTCTATTTTCTTTATAGCCACTTAAAAAAGCAATGATTTGCTTATTCTTAACGGCATTTTTAAATTCAATGATAATCATAGTTTCATTATTTTGTAGATTTGGTATTTTCGTTAAATCTTCCAATTTTAAAGCAAGTATTTTTTTATCAGTATTGAATCCTGCTTCAAATAGTTTTTCTAAAGTCTTTGTAATTTGACCTATATTATATTTAGTTTCCAAATAAATCCCTCCTAGACTTTCTCTACTAATTCGCATATATAGATAATTTGCTTATTCGTATTGTGTCTGCAAGTGATTAAAGTTAGTGTGCTTTTTTCGGCATTTCTAACAATATTAGCAGTTCCTGTTTTCTCAATGTCGTATTGATTAACGACTTTGTACTTGTACTCGCTACCATTATAGAAAATACTTACTTCATCATCTCTTTCGAGTTTATGAAGATTTTTGAAATAAGCAGTTCTTCCATTTCCAGAATGTCCTGCTAAAATCACATTACCTTTGTCTTTATCTGGCATATCAGATTCTTTGACAACAAGTATATTTCTATTAACATTGTTATAATAACTACCTTTATTTGCTAGACCTTTTTCTAACCCAATTTTAGGTATCTTAATTACTGCAAAATAATCTATTTTTGTTTTAGTAGGTTGTGGCTTTTCAGTTTCTACTTTTTCTTCTGGTACTTCTGGAGTAGTATCTTCTGTAATTTCTTTTTGTTCTTCAAAGAAAGTATCAATTAACTGTTCTTCGTTTTTTGTTTCGAGATAATTATATAAATACTTACCACCGATAATTAAAGTACCTAAAATAATAAGTAAAGAGCCAACTACGATTAGTTGACCCTTACTATTTTTATTATTCTTGATTTTGTTTTTTCTTTTTAACATAGATAATCGCTCCTATTCCTCCTAGAATAAACATTGTTCCAACAATTTCAATGAAATGTGATTCAGTAATACCTGTGCTTGGCACTTCAACGATTACTTTTTCATCAGTCATTGTTGCTTTTACAATTTCGCCATCTTCAAGAATCTCAAAATACATTCTCTCTGGGTTTAAAGTATAGCCCTCTGGTGCTTCCTTTTCTAAAATATAGTATTTTCCATAGCGAATTTCTGGAATAGTGATTTTTCCATTGTCATCAGTTCTTCCACTAAAAATCAACTCATCTTTATCATTGTAGATTTCGATTAAAGTATTTGGTAGTGGCTCTCCTGTTGATACATCAGTTTTAGTAAATTCAAGAGTTCCTGTTACTGGTTTATTTTTCATTTCAGCCTTAACGATTTCTCCGTTTTCTTTTAATTCAAAATAAACTTTCTCATCAGTTATTACATAGCCTGTGCTTGGCTCTTTTTCTACGATATAGTATTTTCCAACCTTTAAATCAGTAATAACGATTTTTCCATCTTGATCTGTTTTACCAGTAAAGATTAGTTCATCATTTTCTGTATAGATTTCAACGATAGTATCTGGAATAACATCTCCATTTACTAAATCAGTTTTAGTAAATTCAATAGTAGCCTTTTTAAGATAATTTAAAGCACTATATGATTCATAAACAACTGGAGTTTCATCATCAACTTGTTTTAATGTGAAATAGTGTTTATTTCCATCAAGAATATAGTCATCTTGTGTTTTTACTTCAATTAGATAGTATTTTCCTAGTGGAAGTTTCTTTGTTTTGGCATAGCCGTTTTCATCAGTAACGATAGTATCTACTTTGTCGCCTTTATTATAGTATAAATGGTTTCCATCAGCAGACTTAATATCTTCTTCTGCATAGATTTCAAAAGTAACACCACTCAATTTTTTCTTGGCATAAACATATTCGCCATCTTTAATCACTAAATCTTCGCCGACTTTGTAAATTTCTAATTGACCTTTAATAGGTGTGTTCTTATAAGTTACTGTGATAAATGCTCCATAAGTTGTGTAATTGTAATGTGTATCATTTCCAATAGTGAATTTTAAGCCATTTTTATCTTTTATATATCCACTTGGAGCAGATACTTCAATTAGTTTGTAATTTCCTGCGACTAATTTTAAAGGTGTTACTAAAATACCATTCTCATCAGTCTTAAATTCACTAATTACTTTACCACCTACGAATTGTGATACATATTGTTTTGTATCTTCATTATAGATTTTGAAAGTAGTATCTTTAATAGCAATAGTCTTACCTGTTTCTTCATCTACTTTTCTTACTTGTAAATAAGCAGTCAAAGAGTTATTCAAAACATTGTAATATTGTTCTTTCTCACTTGTTTCACTTACTGTGATATAGAAGTCATAAATCTTCTCATAACCTGTTGTAGTATTTACTTGATGGAATTTCCAAACTCCATAAGGTAAATTGATAGAAGCATAACCGTTCTTGTCAGTTGTAATTTCATCAAACTTATTTCCATTTGGAAAATAGATTTCAAAAGTAATGCCTTTTTCAGCATTTAAGAATTTTGTTTCTCCCTCAACGTGTTCGTATTGTTTTAAAATGCTTACATAGTTTTTAATTACTTTTTCTACAACATCTACTCTTGCAGAGTCTTTTCCTTTTACATCAATATTGTAGCGAGTTTTATCTAATTCATAACCCTCACTTGGTTTGATTTCTTGTAAATAGTAGTCGTTCCAGTCTAATACTGCGTCACTTTTAAAATATCCGTTTTCATCTGTAACAACTGTTGTCACTAATCTTCCAGTAGCAGTTTCGTATATACCATACTCTGCTCCTTTTAAAGTTGCTTGACCCTGTGCAGTTCCAGTTTCAACATCTTGTTTATAGCCCTCTACTGGTGTTGTATAACTATTTACTCTAACTCTAGCCATAACTGGATCAGTAGTTCCGGGTACAAACATATTTTGAATTTCGTTTCCTACGAATAACTTATAGCCACTAGCATAAGGCATATTCTTTGTTAAAGTTAAATCAATTTTCCCATTTCTAGTAGGCTTAATTGTTAGTGTATTTCCATTAACACTATATTCTGCACCACTAACACTTACACTATAATTTCCAAGTACATTGTTAGTATCTGTAAGAGTTATTGTTTCTCCTACTTGTGCTTTATACACACCACCATCAAAACTTGGTCTATCATAGTGGTGTTCGATTAGTCTATTGATTTCTGCTTTTTCTGCTGACACATCAAAGTTAGTACCTGCTCCCCATCTTTCTGTTGAGAAAGTTGTATTTGCTCCTTGACCAATGATAATGTCCCATATCATACCTTGTGTTGCTGCACGATATTGTAGTGTCTGGTGTCCGGGATAAGTATAACCGTAGTAGCCGATTAACAATAGCCTTTCTTTTATTTCATTTGGAAGTCCTGTTGCTTCCCAACTTCCGGGATTATAAGTAGTTCCCTCTGGTATATTTGGCTCTATACAATATGATACTTCGCCATCCATTTCATATTGCATAAAATACCACGAATGATGGTCTGTTCCATCTGCTCTTGCTCGGTCATAGTAATAACCGGATTTTGTTTTTGTTAAAGTTGCTGCATTTACTGCTTGAGCATTAACAGTAAAGCCAAGTAAAATACCTAGTGTTAAAACTAGGCACATTCCAATTTTTTTCATTTTTAATTTTCTCCTTTCTTGCTCCTAAAATTAGGGCATAAAAAATGACTCTTGTTTTAAGAGCCACTAATACATACTTTTTAATTTTGCGTCATTTCCCTCGCCACTTTCACAAAAGAAGTGTAAATAATAACCTGTTCCCTCATCATCAATTACCGGATATACCCTATAATACCTTATGTCTGGTTTTATCGGTGCTTCTGGGTGTTGTTCGTTATAATCTAAAACATAATCCAGTTCTTTACTTTTAATCTCTGCACCTCGAGCATTTGCTTCACTATCGGTTGCAAACTCTTTTTTACCACCAGTTATTGAATCATAAAGTTTTGTAGTTGCTCCACCATTTTGTGGCTGACTACTTGGCTTTTGACTTGAGGTTGGATTATTATTTTCTTTTGGTTTTTGCGTTTCTTTTGGAGTATCCTTTGGAATTTCTTTTGAAACAGAATTATTTTGTTTATTTTCTTGTTTCACTTCATTTTTACTAGCCGAAGAAACATTGTTGTTTTCTGGTTTAGGATCTGACTTAACTTCTTCCTTTGTTTCTTTTACTTCCACAACTTTTTGCTCTGGTATTTTTTCACTTTCTGTTACTTTGTTTTCTTCGCTTTTAGATTCTTCTGCCACTTTTTCTTCTACGATTTTCTCGCTAACATTAACCTGTTCTAGTTTTGGCTGTTCTTCTTGTTTATTCTGCAAATAGAAAACTGTACCTCCTGTCAATGAAATTAAAATGCTTATCAAAATCAATATTTTTTTCATACAAAATCATCCCTTTCTTGATTTGTTGAAATTAGTATAAACTAAAATATTTTTAATTGCATTTGTGTAAATTTCTAATATATATTTTTTTCAGTTAGTAATAACAGTTAGTATATATACTAGGGGTAGGTTGTAGGAAGGGGAACAATGGAATAGTAACTCCCACTATCTAGCACCCTGTTGTTTCTGTCTTTCCATAGCCCTATTGTAATAGTCTAATGCTTTGTAAATATGCTTTACCCATTCAGTTGTTGGCATACCTCTAGGCATTTTAGGTTGTAAGTCTTTAAAATCTAATTTTAGTTTTTCTACTTGATTAGGTTTTTCACGGCTCATTATTTCTTCAATCTTATCTTCATCTAACTTCCCACTCTTACTCAATTCTTTCATTTCTTGGGCTTGAGATACTGTTGGTGAAGCAACATTACATTCCATACTATTTAAAAGCCATTCTTGTTCTTGTTTAGTAAGGAATGATATTTCATACGCTGGGCTTAATGCTATACTTGGTGAAATATTAAGCGAATCATTATCTACCATATCAAGTAATGGTTTTATCAGTTCAGTAAGTCTTATAAATCTATGAACATTAGATTTACTTTCGCCCACTTCTTCTGCTAATATCTCAAGAGATTTTTTCCCAGACAACTTGTTACCGACTTGGGAACAAGTTAAATCATTTCTTTGTCCTTGATGTGTCATTGCTTCCAACTTCATTTTATAAGCATAGGCTCGTTCACTAGGTAAGATATGTTCTCTTTGTAAGTTACTATCTACCATTATTATAGTGGCTTCATCATCTGTAAGGTTTCTAACTATACACGGCATAGTTCCTTTATTAGCAATTTCACTTGCTTTTTTTCTTCTATGTCCAGAAATAATTTGATATTTACCATTTGGAAGTGGTCTAACAAGTACAGGTAACAATACACCATACTCACTTATGCTTTGTGCCATTTCTTGCATTTCTTCATTCACAATTACCTTAAATGGGTGATTTGGGAAGTCTTGAATATCTGTTAGTGCTATATCAACAACTTTTTCTGAATTTCTATCTTGTCGTTCTTGTTCTGTTGTAAATAAATCATCTAACTTTGGCAACGGCATTTTTATATCGGTCTTTGCCACTTTCAAGCACCTCCTTTGCAAATGAAGAATATGCGTCTGCCACTTTGCTATTTTTGTCATACTCAAAAATACTATTTCCAGTAGAAGTTGCTTCTGCTGTCTTTATTGCAAAAGGTATTTGCGTATCATAAAACTTAACTGCACTTCCATAATTTTCTTGTAGTTGTGTTCTCATTTCTTTTGATAAGTTAGTTCTCTTATCTACTAGAGTAATTAAAACGCCATCTACTTTTAATTTAGGATTGATTTGATTTCTTACTTTACTAACAGTCTTTAATAGTTCGGTCATTCCCATAGCAGAAAGATATTGACTTTGCATTGGGATTATAACACTATCGGCACTTGCTAACGCATTAACTGTTAGTATTCCTAAAGATGGCTGACAGTCTATAAGAATATAATCATAATTTTCTTTTACTTTAGATAAACAGTTTCTCATAGTGTACTCCCTACTCATAGCACTAAACAATGACATTTCTAATACTGATAATCTTAAATTAGATGGAATTAAATCTATATTTTCTTGATGGTGTAATATAGATTCACTTGTCTGGATATTTTCATCATTCATTGACTGTTCCATTAAATTAGCAATAGTTATCGGTATTTTATCAAGTTCTCGCCAACCCATAGAAATCGTAAGACTTCCCTGTGGATCTGTATCAACTACTAATACTTTTTTGCCTTCCTTTGCTAAAGCAACACCTAGACTAAAAGTTGTGGTGGTCTTGCCCACTCCACCTTTCTGATTAGCCACTGCAATAACTTTGCATTGCGACATATACATTTTCCTCCTTTCTTTAAACTCTAGCCACTCTATAAAAATAAAATGGCTATGTATGGGCATAAAAAAAGAACTGACTATTTCTAACCAGTTCAAAGTATGTTTATAAAATTATCTTTTATTTGCCAACTTTAATAGCAATTTATCAATATAATAAGTATCTTCATTATCTTTAATCAGTTTGTTTCTAAACTCTACTAATTCATCTATAATTATTCTATATTCATTATAATTTACTTTAAGTTTTATTTTTTTCATAAAAATTACACTTCCATTCATAAATATAGTATAATATGAATTGGTATTAAAATAAAAATGTGTGTTCTACTTTTTAAATGAATTTATCGACAATTTATAGGGGGTTGCAATGTCGTAATCACCTTTCTAATTCTCATCATAAATATCATTAAAATCACTATGTTTTTATCAATTTTTAGTAATTTTACCACTTTTTACATTAAAATGTGCAAGATCTAAAATCAAAGAAAGCCTTTATTTATAAGGGTTTGCTAGGGGGTTGCAATAAATCGTAATCAACCAGTTTATATTTGTCGAATTTTGTCGATTGTCGTTGTTCATTAAAATCACTTCCTTCACTTTTCTTTTTCGCTTTGTGCAGTTAAACCTAAAAACTTATTATTCCATTTTTCTGCTTGTTTCTTTGTTAAAGACTTTGAATATATAATTGTCCCATTGTTTATTTCTTCACTTTCTAATGCATTCTTATAAAATTCCTTTACCATTTTCTTCTTTTCATAGAGTAAAATTGCCTTATCAAACTCATCATCAGTATAAACTCTTATCGAAGTATATCCTTTTTTCAATGCTAAATTTTCAAAAAAATCAAATATTTTAGAACCATACCCTTTTTGTCTATATTCTTGTAAAACTCCAAACCAACTTAACCAAGCATCACGAGGATACTCATTATACGAATATAAACCGACTACCCCGATAGGAATTTCATTATCATAAACTATATAATTTACCATTTCTTTTCTATAAGGGTCATTGGTAATACCTTCGATATAGTTTTGTCTTCCATCTTCTAAAGGAAATATTGTATTTTGAATATTAACTGCTAATTCTAAATTATTACTATCAACTTCAACATATTTTAAATTCATTGTATTCTAACTCCTATCTATATAAATATTTCAAAACATTTGTAAGACAATCTTCTGCAGTTTTATCAGTTTCAGAAAATCTGATTCTAACTAATTTTCCATTTATCTTAAATATATACGGATTCTTTGCCTTCATAATGAAATCCAATATTCTTTCATTACTAGATTTTCTTCTGTCTATTTTTATAGCTGTTATTTCATCCACATCTTCTAATTTTACATCATCAAGATTTACATTTCTACATCTTTCTAATTTTTCTGCTAATTCTTTAATATTATATTTATTCATAAAATCACACTCCATATTAATTATAAATTCAAATACAATTAATGTTAAATGTGTGATTATTATTTTTACTCATTAATTTTACTTTCTATTTTTTGTTGCTCATCAGCATATTGATAGTTAAGTGCATTTTTATTTGATATTGCTGATTTTTTGGTTTCTTTTTCATAAGAAATTCTAGCATCATTAGCAACTTTGCCACCACGTTTTGCAACTTTCATATTTTCATTTAAACCTTGTGGGTGCTCATTCGTTGCAATATCACGAGCAGCAATTTCACCTATATTAGTTAAGGCTATTTCAATATCTGTCATATTATCCCTTAAGGATTCCTTCCTTAATCCTTTGTATGCTTTGTATTCACTTGCCTTCATACCTGACCAACCTTTATATATTTCATTCGTAAGCATTGCGTATTCTACTGGTTTTTCAATGCCTCCATCTTTCCATATATCAGTTAGTTTAAATCTATCAACAATTCCAATTAATCTTTTTTTGATCCATTCATCACTATATCCTTTATTGCGATAATAATTGACAACCCTATTAGCAGCAATTTCAGGATCAAATACTTCATCAATTCTTTCGCTTCCTAAAGAAGCTAGCCATAATTTGAAAGGCTCTGCTTTAGGACTAGGAACAGACTCTATTAATCTTAGTATTCCTTTAGTATCTAAAACATCAGTTAAATAACTTTTTCCATCTTTTTGAGATTTTAATTTCAGTTGTCCCAATTTTGAGGACAACTGACTTCCCTCATTATCTAGTTTTGTTTTTAAAGCATTCCAATATTTTCTTGGTCTAGGGCTTTCTGTTAACGCACCTATAACATCTACTACACTAAAGAAATAATCTTCTTTTTCGCTATCCCAAATACTTCTTATTTCATTACCTTCGAATAAATTTGAAATTGTTTCTAATTTATTATTCAAATTTAACACCTTCTTTCTTAATTCCCTGAGGGGGTTGCAATGTCGTAATCACCTTTCTAATTCTCATCATAAATGTTATTAAAAAAACTATATTTTTTTCGATTTTTGATGATTTTATTGCTTTCTTAACAAAAATATGCAAGATCTAAAATTGAAGAAAACCTTTATTTATAAGGATTGGCTAGGGGGTTTAAATAAATCGTAATCAACCAGTTTATATTTGTCTGATTTTGTCGATTATCCATTTATATCACTTCACTTTCTATAATTCATACTCCTTTATTTCACCGTTTTTTAATCCTCTATTTAAAAACATTCCATTTTTTATTCCTTCAAAATATCCACTAAATGCTTTTGAAACTCCACTATGTGCAACTATCAATACAGTATTATAATCTTTTATCTTTAGTTCATCTAGAAAATTATAAATTCTTTCAAAAAACAATTTGATATTTTCACTGGTTCCGTATTGAATAGTAGTATTATAATTCCAGTATTCAACTCTATTAGTTACTTCTAATGGCTTACCACTTAAATCACCACAACTTCGCTCTTTTATTCTGTCATCATAAATTATCTCATTATTATTTATATTTACTATTTCTGCAGTATGTTTTGCTCTATTAAGCGGTGAGCATGTAATTATATCAAAGTTAATGTTTTTAATTTTCTCCTTCAATTTTTTTGCTTGCTCAATTCCCAATTCCGTTAAATCTTCATCAACAATATTATATTGTCCTAAAGCATTATGTGGAACCTGTCATGTCTAACTATGTATATTTTCATTTTTTTTCTCCATTTATCTATATAAATTTTCTAGAACTTTCTTTATCTTTCCCTTCTTTAATTAATTCTGCATTATGTGATTCTAAATTAGATAACACGGTTAATTCATTTATTGTAGCATAATCTCTTACATTTGAGTTTTTTGCTAAATTAGGATTAAGTTCTCTCCATCTTTTAGCAGTTGTATTAAATAAGGCAACATTTAAAATATCTGCTTCTTCTGCATACTTTAACCATTCTCTATCTTTAT
>CAMNSB010000021.1 GCA_946554325.1 uncultured Mycoplasmatota bacterium | reverse complement strand
GATATTAATGTTGCGAATATGAATGAATATAAAAAGTTTAAACGAGAACAAGAAAAATACAAAAAACAACTTAAAGAATTAAATAGTAAAACAAATGAATTACAAAATAAATCTAATGAGATTAATGATATTATTGATAATTTAAAACCTACTATTATGAATAAAAGTAATTACACTATTTCAAATGAAGATGTAGATAAAATCAAAAAATATATAGAACAAACAAATGATACCACCTCTAATTTAAGAGATTCTAATGATATAAATATAGTCTTACAAAAATATGAAGATGATTTAAGAGAACACTCTAACGAAGTTAGAAATTTAAAAAAGAAAATCAAAACTCGTGATGATAGAATTGAAGAATTAGAATATGACTTAAATGATGCCAACGAAACTATTGATGAATTAGAAGATAAAGTATCAGAACTTCAAGAAACATTAAATTATTTTAAAGAGTTGTGGAGAAAATTTATAAAATTCTTACAAGATAAATTTTTCTCTAGTGATAAATATGATGACTTTATTAACGAACTATATAATGAAGGTATTATTGATGGGAATGATTTAGAAAATATTCAAAACAGTTATAAAAATAATAATAAAAGTGATGATTTTGAACGATAATTGTTAAAAGCATAAAAAAGTGTGATAAAATATTATTTAAGCAAGGGAGGTTTAATTATGATTTATTCAGCAGTAATTGAAAAAAGGAATAAATATTGTAAAAAAATACAAACTAATCATTTGATTGTTTTATGTGAAGTTGGAGAGGATTATAAATCATTTTGTGATGATTTAGAGGAGTTAATTAAATCTAAAAGTAATAGGGATTTAGTTAGTAAAGTATATCATGTTATGCAAGGAAAATTATCTATTGGTTCTAACAAATATAAAGAATTTATAGAAAAACATAAGCATACTATAGAAATAATGAATAAGTATTCTTGTTTAAGCAATTTAACTGTTTTAAGTTATGATGAAAAAGGAAAACGTAGAGAAAATTTAGCTGAAGATTATTTTTACCAATATATTCAAGAACATAATGAAGATATAGAAACAATAAAAGCAGTAGCATTAAAAATCAAGGATCTTGGATTTAATGAGATTAATTTTGGAGAGAAATTAGATTTTACTGAAATTGAATATGAGTTAGATACTTCATATGGAAGTGATTTTGCTTTTCTAGAAGATATGAAAGTTAATCCTACATATTTAAATAGTCCAATTAAATATAGAACAAGTGGTTCGTGTTATTGTTTGATTTTAGAAACTAATGGTTATGGTAGTAATAAAGAAGTGAGTAGATATGGTAGAAATATAGAATTGAATAGTTTGATATTTGATCCAAATAGATTGCCAAATGAAATAACTACAGAATCTACTATTGGTATAATTCGAAAGTTAGCAGAAAAGAAAAAAGCAGAACATGAAGATATACGAGATTCTGTAGATTTAAGTATTACTACTAGCGATTTAACAAGTTATTTTGAACGTTTGAAAGAGGTAACTGAAAAAATTGATAAAATAAAAGATAATCAAGAATTAGTGAATTTATTAAGTCAAATGCAAAATACATTGACACAATTACAATTATTTGGAGTGAATTTTGAAAATCAAATAATTGATTCTCATACAGGTATTACAGATGAAACAATGAAAAGAGAGAAAAAATTATATTTAGATAGAAGATATTGGGCTAGTATAGATATCGATTAAATTTAAATAAAGTTTAACAAAGTGGTAAAAATGAATTGCTACTTTTTTCTTTATTTGGTAGAATTATAGTAGAAATTGATACAAACATTGTATTGATTACTGAATTTAGAGAAAAAAGTTTGAAATAACTTTCTTACTCGCACCATTGAGGTTAAAAGTCGCACTTTAAGCGATTAATTATAAATAAAGTTCATAGTATTTGATATTATGGGCTTTTTTCATTGCTTAAAGGAGGGATTAAAATATATGAAAACGACCATAGAAAAATTGATTTTCCCAGAAAGTATTAAAACAAAACTAAAAATGAAAGTGAGTCAAGGTAATTTAAAAGTAGAATATATAAGCGGTCATATTATTAAGTTTAATAAAACAAATTTAAGTATTATGGACCCACATAAGATAATTATCAGTAATAATAAAGCTACTTTCGTTGCTTTGCTTTATGAAGATATAGAAAATATTTATTTACCTAGAGAAAATGCTATTATAAGTTTTACAAAGTATATTTCTATTATTAATACTATGAATAAAAATTAGTAATATTTACAGAGTGAATTACAGACCTAATTACAGTATGATTTACTGAATAATTTACAGAGCAAAGTCACTAGTAAAGTCATATAATATATGTTAAAGTAAGTATGATAGATGATTTATCTATCAAAAATTTATTCATTTAATTTTTCTGATTATGTTTATTTAATGGTTTATTTGGTTGTTTATTTTCTTCTCTATTACTTGCAAATAAAGGAAATAATAAGAATCTAATACAACTAAAATCACAATCAAAAATACAATTAAATTTGCTACTGACGAGACAATAAGTTTTAAGTAAAATAGTATATGATGGAAGATAATTCTGTCAAAAGAAGAAATCTAATAAAAATATTTTTAGTTTAATGCAAGGGAAAATCTCCCTTGTTTTTTCGTATGTAAAGGAGTGATAAGAAAGTGAATGAAAAAGAAACTAAAATAATTGCAGGACTCTATCCTAGAGTTTCAACAGAAGATCAAAGTAGATTTGGTCATAGTTTAGATGAACAGGAAGATAGACTAAAGAAACTATGTGAATTTAAAGATTATGAAATTTATAAAGTCTATCGTGAAGAAGGAGTTTCAGCTAAGAATACGAATAGACCTAAATTTAAAGAAATGATACAAGATATGAAGGATGGCAAGATTAATAAAATCATAGTTTATAAATTAGATAGATTAACTCGCTCTATCAAAGATTTAGAAACGATATGTTCTTTACTTGAAGAATATCATTGTGATTTAGAAAGTGTTGCAGAAGAAATAAATACTGGAAATGCGAATGGTAAATTCTTTATTAGAATGCTTACCATACTTGCTCAACTAGAAATAGAAAGAACTTCAGAAAGAACAAAATTTGGACTTGTAGGTGCAGCTCGTAAAGGTCATATTTCAGGGTCTCCACCGCTTGGCTATACTAAAAAAGATAAAAGTAAAAAGTTAGTTATTAATGAGATAGAGGCAGATGTTGTTAGAAGAATATTTAATATGTATTTAGAAGGATATTCAGTTTGTTATATATGTGATACCTTTAATAAAGAAAATATCTTAAATAGAAATTGGCCTACTACAACAGTAGATAAAATATTATCCAATAAACTTTATATTGGGGTTATAGAACACGGAAAAAGAAATAAAGATAATGTTTTAATATTTGAAGATGTAGTTCCAGCAATTATAGATAAAACTACTTTTGAATGTGTCCAAAAAAGAAAAGAGAAAAATCTTAAAAACTATAAAAGGAAAAGAACCTATATCTTTATGCAAAAAATACTTTGTCCTAAGTGTCATAAAATTATGGGTGGAGAATCAAGTACAAGTGGAACAGGAGATAAGCATATTTATTATAAATGTAATTGTTGTAAGAAAAGAATAAGTGAAAAGAAAATAGAAAAAGAATTAATTAAATTTTTAAATGATATGTTAGATTTTTTCTTAATCATAGATAATACATTTAAACCAACCATATCAAAAGATGTTGAACTAGAAATAAAAAAATATGAGAAACTAAAAGATGAATTAAATGGTAAAATAACGAAACTTAAAACAAGTTTTGTAGAAGGTGTATTAACGCCAAATGATTTTCAAAAAAAATTAAAATCATTAGAAAGAGATTTAGAAAACATAAATAATAAATTATTAAAATTAAATGAATTAAAACAAAATAATGATCATAAGCAAGATGCCAAAATGTTTTTCAATATTAAAGAAATAGAAAAATTAAAACTAGAATCAGAATATGTTAAAGACAATAAGTTATGGTATAAATTAAGTCAAGAACAAAAGCAATTTATCATTAATAAATATATTGATGAGATAGAAATTGAATCAAACAATTGTAATATTTCTATTTTAAATATTTTATTTAATAAAAATGAAATAGAAAATATTGGTTATATGTTTAGAAATGATTGCTTTGATATGGTAGTCGATTTAAATGATAAAGATATTATTTTATCTGATGTAAAAAACGAAAAACAAACTAAAGCTTATATTGAAGCACTAAGAAATTTTTATAATATAAACGAAACAATTATAGAATCAGAATCATTTGATATAAATGAATTTAATGATGGAATTATTCAAATAATTCCACAAGAAAAAAAGAATAAATTTGATAAAAATAAATTTACAATATTACAAATTGAGGTATAGAAATATATCTTTTTTTAATTTTAGGGGGGTTGAAATATATGAATTATTTTTTTAAATTTTTAATACCACAGTTAATGGAATATTTTCATAATGATAATGAAGTTTTATTAGAATTTATTCCAAAAGTGATAGAAGAAAAATATAAAAATGAATTAAATAATTTAAATTTAAAAAAGTGAATAAAAATATAGTTGGGTGATAAAAGGGTTCTTATAAATTCCTTATGAATAAAGGGATAGAGAACTATTTTATTTAAATATGAACTACAAAAGTATAAAAAAAGGTGATTTTCGCAAGTGCGAAAAGTGTTGGTGGTGCACTTTTGAGGTTTCTCAATTCTTTGTTTTCAAAGGTTTAGAAATTTCGTGGTGCATTCCCATATCCTGTTGTATAAAAAAATTTAACTATTTTTAGAGAAAGGAGGAATTCTAGATATGAAATTTAGTGTAGCATTGAATGAAAAAGAAAGTATATTACTTTCAGATTATATGAAAGAAAATAAAATTAAAAGTAAAGCTGAAGCAATAAGAAAATGTTTAAAAACAGCTGTAAGTATAGAAGCAAAATATGATTTGTTAAAAGATATGGATAGTAAATTAAATAGAATAATTTATAGAGAAAATATTCAGAAAAAATTATTAGAACAGTTTTATGCTAATATGGTTTTCAAGAAAAATTATGATGTAAAAACAGATGAGAGTTTAATCAAATTTTATCAAGATAATGATTATTATAGTAATAAAATTATGGATTAATTTTGTTGTAGGATGATGACTTAATAAATGGAAAATGTTATAATTATTTATGAAAAAAGGATAATTGTCAGGTGATGTTTTATGGATTCATATTATATTGATAAAAAAGATTTAATTTCTAATTATTTTCATTTTACTAAAGAAAGCAATATTAATTCAATTAAAAAAAATGGATTATTACCCAAAATATCATTTCATGCTCAATCTCTTGAAGATACTAAAAAAGTATTTTTTGTTGAGGGATTAGATAACTTACTAATTTTATTTGATTGTTGGATTAATGTTTGTGAAAAATATCCACATATTCCAGGAGCATTTAATTTAGGAACAAAAATAAAAGGCAAAAATAAGTTTTCAAAGTCAATTATAAATCTATACTTTAAATGGACTAAAATTAATAAATTTCATAAATTTGTTGCTTATAAATATTTTGATTATTTTTTAAAAAGATATATTCTATTAAACATAGATATAAAAGAAGAAAAAGATTTTAGTTTTAGTGATGTTGATCAGATTAAAGCAAGAGGTTACGATAAAGAATATTTGATAAAAGCGGGTTATTCTTTAAAATATTCTGATTTATCATCTACAAAGATGGATAAATGGAATTTACATACATTTACAGGGCATGGTGTTGATTCAGATAAAATTAAGATATGCCACATAAGAAAATCAAATAAAATGCTAGATATTTTAAATTATGCTATTCATACAACTAGTTTGGATATTGAAAATATTTGTCCAGTGCTGTGGGGATATTTAAAGAATAGAAAATTAATCTAATAAAAGGTGGTAATTAATGCAGCAATATTTATTGAATAAAAAAGATTTAAATTTAAACTATTTTCATTTTACAGATAAGAAAAATTTAGAATCAATTAAGTCTAATGGCTTAGTACCTAATATTGGTAATAATGCAAAAAATATAGAAAAAACAAAAAAAGTGTTTTTTGTTGAAGGATTAGATAACCTATTAATTTTGTTTGATTGTTGGATTAATGCTTTATATTATATTCCAGTTATTCCATTTATTTATAAATTAGGAGCTTTCTTTTTAAGACATAAATGGTTTCCCAATATAATTGGTGACAGTTATTTTAAAGCTTTAAAGATAAGTAAATTACACCAAAAGAGAGCTTTTAGGAAACTTGATAAAATATTAGATTATGGAGTACTTTTAAAATTAGATTTAGAAGAAAATATTGATTTTAGATATGATGATAAAGATGAAATAAAATCTCGTGGATATATTAAAAGACATTTAGAAATATGTGGTTATTCTGAAAAATATTCAGATTTAAATAGTAATATAATGGATAAATGGAATATGCACACTCTAACTGATCATACAGTTGATAGTAAAAAAATAATGATTTGTTATTTAGAGAATAATAGTTTTAATCTTAGGGATATATTTAATTATTGTTTACAAAATACTAAAATAGATTTGAAAAAAGTTTGTCCAGAATTATCTGCATATTTAAAATATAAAAATTTTGAGGATGTGTAAAATGGAAAAGAGTAATATTAAGAGTATTGATACTAATTATTTAAATAGTATTGGCTTTAAAGGGAATCAAATTAATCAAATTTATGACTTGATTAATAGAAGTATTAAAGAACAATTATATACAAAAATTCATTTTCCATATCATAATTTAGAACACATCGAAAGAGTATTATGTTATTGTACTTGGATATTAAATATGAAAGTTAGTAAAGGAGAATTTTTAAAAAATAATGATATTTTATTTTATTCTGCTCTATATCATGATTGTGGTAGAAATTTCTTTGTTACTAATAAAATGCATGGGATTGTTGGAGCAAAACTTGCTAAAGAAAAGTTAAAAAATGATTTTAGTGATAGAGATTTAAATGCTATAGAACTGTTAATTGAAACCCATGCTAATTCAAATGATATTGTTAACTTTAAAGACTATAAATTTAGTGAAAAAGAAAAAGAAAACATTCAAATCTTATCAAATATTTTAAAAGATGCTGATGCATTGGATAGAAATAGAATTAAACTATTTAAATTTGCTAGGTGTAATCCTAATTATTTAAGAACTAATGAAGCAAAAGAAATATATTATGATAGCACTATCTTTTTAGAAAATTATGAAAAAGCAAAAAACGTAATTAATTTATAAAATATATTGCTTGATATGGAATAAGGCGTTATAATTAGTTTATCAAATACAAATGAACTAGTTATGCAAAAGTGCAAAACCTCTTTTGCATACGCACCAGATTGATAGGAAACTCGAACTTTTAATTCGAGAGTAATAAATATTAACTAGAAGTACCGTCTAGTTTTTTTGTTATTTGAGAATGAAAGTGATGAGTTTTTTATGAAAGTAGAAGTAAAAGAATTAAAAATTAGTAATGAATTACAAAAAAAGATTGATATGATATGTAGATTTGCAGGTGTAAGTTCTGCCTTAACAAGTGGATGTGTAAAAAATATCAAAGGGACAAATATTGCCTATGTTAAACCTCATATCCTATCAGTTAATGGAAATGACTATTTATTATTTGAGAGTTGTGATGATGTATTTATAAATGGTTATTCCAAAAGTATTAAGTTAAAAGATTTGTGCATGTATTTGAAAGAAACTAAATAATTTAATTTAAAACTAGGCGTAGTGAGGATAAAAATCTAGTTTTCTGTGATTCTTGCCATCAAAGTGAGTTTTTATTGGCATCGTGTCGAAGTATTTCCTCTAACTTTTGTATTCGTTGTGATGATTTACAGAATTGTAGTAATAGTTATAGTGTTATTTGTTCTAATAAAATTATTAATTCCCTTTTTATTCAAGATTGTTTTGATTTATATGAGTGTATGTTCTGTTCTCATATCGCAGGGAAGAAGTATTGTATTGCCAATATGCAATTTGAAAAAGAAGAGTATTTTGAGATTAAGAAAATCGTAGTAGAATGGATTTTAAATTATTAGGAAACTTTTTTCTATACTTATATTTGGATTTATGTTAATATTAGTTAGAGATAAGAGGTGTAGTAGTGAAAGAGTTTTGGTTTTATTTAAAATTTATTTGGATTTATGCAAAAGATTTGAAATCTAATTTAATTAAATATATGTGTTCTCATGTTGTTAGAATCATCATTAGTATTTTAGTTCCTGTTCTTAGTGCTAGAGTCATTATTCATTTAACCTCTAGTGCTTGGCAACAGCTTATTTTGATGGCTATTTGTATTTATGTTCTTGAAAATGTCAGAAATATTATGCACCGAATTGGTAACTATCAGGCTCAGCTTCTTTATCGGGAAAACTTTATAACGCTTCAGACTGCTTTAGGTCGTGAGATTATGAAAATTGAGAATGAATGTATGGATGCTCATAGTTCTGGTGTTTTTGTTCAGCGTCTTTCTAGTGATACTAGTAAGCTTGCAGATGTGTTTTTTCTTTTGAATCGGAATATTGCAACAATTATTACGGATATTGGAATTTTGATTGCCATTTTCTTTCTTAATAAATTAGTTTTTCTATTTCTCGTTGCTATCCTTTGTATTCTTTATGTAGTTGACTCTACTCGTGTTCAAAAAAGAAATGCGAAAGATAAAATTTTTAGAGAGAAAAATGAGAGAGTTTCTGGCTTTGTTTCCGAGTTGGTTCGTGGATTTCGGGATATTAAAATGTTAAATGCAGAGGATAGTTTTATAGAGGAACTTCATAGTAAAGTGCGTGATATGAATGGAGCTCGTTATGATATGGGAGATGTGGATAGAAAGTATGGATTCTTTCGAGACTGTATTTATGATTTAGGAGATTTGCTCCTTATTCTCTTACTTGTTTTTTTGATTACTCATCAGGGTCTTGCTGTTGCGAGTGCTCTAATCATTTATAATTATAGTGGACGAATTGGTTCTATTGTTAATGTTTTTAGTATGCTCCTTGAGGGAATTAAAGACTTTAATTTATCGGCATCTCGCGTTTATGCTATTATTGAGGGGGATGGTTTTCCAAAAGAAGAGTTTGGTACTAAGCACTTAGAAAAAGTAGACGGAGACTTTGAGTTTCGTGATGTTACTTTTCATTATGGAAATGATAAAAAGAAAGTGCTTGATAAAATTAATTTTAAAGTAAATGCCAATGAGACAGTTGCGTTTGTTGGGAAAAGTGGTGCTGGGAAAACAACAATTTTTAGTCTGCTTTGTAAGATGTATGATGTGGATTCTGGTACCATTACGATTGATGGAGTGGATATTAGAGAGTTGGATAAAGATTCGATTCGTGGAAATATTACAATTATTAGTCAAAATCCTTATATTTTTAATATGAGTATTCGAGATAATTTTCGTCTTATGAAAAAGGATCTTTTAGATGATGAAATGATCGATGCTTGTAAGATGGCCTCATTTCATGATTTTGTAATGAGTCTTTCTGACGGGTATGATACGATTGTGGGAGAAAGTGGCGTTAGTCTTAGTGGAGGACAAAAACAACGTCTTGCGATTGCTCGGGCATTTATTCAAAAGACTGAAATTATTTTGATGGATGAAGCGACTAGTGCTCTTGATAATGAGACTCAAAAGAATATTCAAAAAGCGATAGAAAATATGAAAAAAGAATATACTATTTTAATCATTGCTCATCGTCTTAGTACAGTTGTAAATAGTGATCGCATTTTATTTATAGAAAATGGTAGAGTTTTAGCAGAAGGAAGTCATAAAGAGCTTTTAAAGAATTGCCAAGAATATAGACAGTTATATGAAACAGAGATGGAAAAGTAGTTGTTAAAATTGCTTTTCTTTTTTTCTAGTTTTTATCATAGAGTTAAAGGAGGAGTGAAGTTATGTTTGATTATAAAAATCAAGATCATTATGGCTTAGTAAATGTAGATCAAAATGGGATTGGAACAAAATGTTTTCAGTACAAGTTAGAATTTCCACCCCAGCATCAAGATAGCCAACCAGGTATGGAGTATTTGATGAGACCTCTGCCTATTTTTGATAATCCTAACTATAAAGGAAGCGGAAAACTTAAAGATAAAGTAGCTATTATTACTGGAGGGGACTCTGGAATTGGTCGGAGTGTTGCTGTTTTCTTTGCTAGGGAGGGCGCGAAATTAGTTCTTGTTTATTATGATGAAGAAAGAGATGCTGGTGACACAAAAGAATATGTGGAAAAACTAGGATCAGAAGTTTTACTGATACCAGGAGATTTAAAGAAGAGTAGTTTTTCTAAAGAAATTGTGGATAAAACTTTAAAACGATTTGGTAAAATTGATATATTAGTTAATA
Organism: uncultured Mycoplasmatota bacterium; assembly: GCA_946554325.1. GTDB lineage: Bacteria > Bacillota_I > Bacilli_A > RF39 > UBA660 > MGBC119817. The sequence continues at coordinate 8,390 of CAMNSB010000021.1, read as the reverse complement.
ATGCAGGGGTACAGTTTGTGCAAAAAAGCCTACTTGATATTAGTGATAAGCAATTTGATGATACGATGAAGAGTAATATTTATTCGATGTTTTATTTAACAAAAGCTGTTCTTCCTCATCTAAAAAGTGGTGCATCTATTATCAATACGACATCGATTACGACTTTTAAGGGTGAAAAGGAACTCATTGATTATGTTTCTAGTAAAGGGGCTATTGTTGGGTTTACGCGTTCTCTTGCTATGAGTCTTGCTCTTAAAAATATTCGTGTGAATGCCGTATCACCTGGGGTGTTTTGGACGCCTTTACAACCAGCAAGCTTTCCACCTGAAAAAATTCCAACATTAGGAGCGGACAGTGATATGAGACGTGCAGGGCAACCATATGAGATTGCACCGATATTTGTCTATCTTGCCAGTGATGATTCTACTTATACTACAGGTCAAGTATTTCATATTAATGGAGGAGAGTATAAAGGGTAGTTATTCAAGTTATCTTTAAAACAAAAAAGAAGCCTGGAGCTTCTTATCTTATGGAAAAAAATAGATAAAATTTAATACGATTTTACTAAATTACCATTGGAATATATATCTGTACGTATCAATGATAGTGTTTCTGCCTCATATATTTTTTCAATATATGAATGAGTAGTACTATCAAATTGTTCGACAGAAGAGTAGTACGTCAATTTATTATTTACATAATATTCTACTCTTAATAAAGTAATATTATCGTTAGCATAAATGGAAGTTGTTCTATCATAGCCAATCGTTTTCCTTATTACTTCAGGAGTTTTGGTAGAATTAACTTCTGACTCTTTCTGAATATAATTTTCAATCTCTTGAGATTCAAAAGAGGCTTTTTCTTGTTGGTTGTTATTCCCTTTATTATTTGTTTTTAAATCTTTTTCAGAATAAACTTTTGTTTCTTTTACAACCTCTTCGTTTTTATTCTCAGTTATCTCATTTTTATTTTCATACTTTTTATCTGTATTTTTATTAATGGATTGCGTTACTTCATTTATATTGTTTATGTAATTTCCATTTAAATTCGCAATTTGTGACTGTTTTATTGTTTTATGTGATTTATTATCTGTTGATAACAATGAAATAGATCCTCCTATAGTAATTGTAGCAGTAGTTGTTATTGCTAGTGTTATCATTAAGTTCTTTTTTAACATATTTCATCCCTCTTACGATTATTTTATATAAAATATAGTATTAATGTCAATATCTAATTGAAAAAGGGTTTGGTTTTTGAGATGTTTTTTTTCTGTCAAATTTTATTAAATCAATTTATGTTGTTTCCTGTTTGTGGTATACTAATACTATGGAGGTAGAATTAATGAGAGATGAATGGAAAGATTTTGTAGAGGGAACATGGATGGATGATGTGAATGTTTCTGAATTTATAGAGAAAAACTATCACCCTTATTATGGTGATGAGAGCTTTTTATGTGGGGTTACCAAAAGGACGAAAAAAGTATGGGCTCGATGTGAGGAGCTTTTAAAAGAAGAGTTAGCAAAGCATGTTTTAGATATTGATACTTTAAATATGTCTGGGATTGATGCTTATGATGCTGGATATATTGATAAAGAAAATGAAGTGATTGTAGGACTTCAAACAGATGCACCGTTAAAGCGAGGTGTGAATCCTTATGGTGGTATTCGTATGGTTTATCAAGAGTTAGATGCTTATGGTTATAAGTTAGATCCTACAGTGGATAAGTATTTTAATCTTTTTCGTAAGACGCATAATCAAGGTGTATTTGATGCTTATAATGAAGAGATTAGAAAGTGCCGTCATGTGGGACTTTTAACAGGACTTCCTGATGCTTATGGTAGAGGTCGTATTATTGGAGATTATCGTCGTGTTGCACTTTATGGAATCAACTATTTAATGGAGAAAAAGAAGGAAGATTGGGATAAGCTTCTTGGTCCTATGACAAATGATTTAATTCAACTTCGGGAAGACGTTTCGATGCAATACCGGGCGTTAGAATCTATTAAGAAGATGGCTTCTCGTTATGGGTTTGATATTAGTGGGCCTGCTCGTAATGCGCATGAGGCAATTCAGTGGACTTATTTTGCCTATCTTGCAGCAGTGAAAGAGAATAATGGTGCTGCTATGAGTTTAGGTCGGGTAGATGACTTCTTTGATATTTATATTGAAAGGGATTTAAAAAATGGAGTAGTTACAGAAGAAGAAGTACAAGAGATGATTGATCAATTTGTTATTAAACTACGTTTGGTTCGTCATTTAAGAACACCTGAATATGACGAGTTGTTTTCAGGAGACCCAACATGGGTTACTTGTTCTCTTGCAGGAATTACAGAAAATAAGCGTTCTAAAGTTACAAAGACGTCATACAGAATTTTACATACACTAACGAACTTGGATCCTGCACCAGAGCCTAATATGACGGTTCTTTGGAGTGAAGAGTTACCAGAGCCATTTAAAAAATATTGTGCACGTATGAGTATTGAGACTGATGCAATTCAGTATGAAAATGATGATATTATGAGACCTTTGTATGGGGATGATTATGCAATTGCTTGTTGTGTTTCTGCAATGCGTGTTGGTCGTGATATGCAATTTTTTGGTGCTAGATGTAATTTAGCGAAAGCCCTTTTATATGCCATTAATGGTGGTGTGGATGAAATGAAGGGGGATAAAGTTTTAGATGTTCCTGCGATTCTTGATGAAGTTTTAGACTATGATAAGGTAAAGGCTGCTTATTTCCATGTTTTAGAAATAGTTGCTGGAATTTATTCGGATGCGATGAATGTGATTCATTATATGCATGATAAGTATGCTTATGAAGCAGGACAGATGGCACTTCATGATACTCATGTTCGGCGTCTTATGGCCTATGGTGTTGCTGGACTTTCCGTGGCTGTTGATAGTCTTTCTGCAATTAAATATGCGAAAGTTAAGCCAGTTCGTAATGAAGAGGGAATTAGTGTTGACTTTGAAGTAGAGGGAGATTTCCCTAAATATGGTAATGATGATGATAGAGTGGATGATATTGCCAAAGAGGTACTTGATAAATTTTATAAAGAACTTTGTCGTCATAAACCATATCGTAATGCAGAACCAACTTTATCTGTGTTAACCATTACATCAAATGTTGTTTATGGAACAAAAACTGGTGCTACACCTGATGGACGTAAAGCGGGTGTTGCCTTTGCACCAGGGGCGAATCCGATGCATGAGCGAGATATCAGTGGTGCACTTGCTTCCCTTAACTCTGTTGCAAAATTAAATTATGCTGGATGCTGTCGTGATGGTATTTCGAATACATTCTCTATTGTTCCTACTACTTTAGGTAAAACGAAGGAAGAACAGATTACCAATTTAGTGAGTGTATTAGATGGATATTTTGTACAAGGTGCTCATCACTTAAATGTTAATGTCTTAAATCGTGAGACTTTGGAAGATGCTATGGAACATCCTGATAAGTATCCACTTTTAACGATACGTGTTTCTGGATATGCTGTACGCTTTAATAGATTAACCCGTAAACAACAAGAAGAAGTCATTGCTAGAACTTTCCATGGTAAGATGTAATATGGAAAAAAGAGCAAGTGTTTCTTCTATTGAGACGTTTGGACTTGTTGATGGTCCTGGTATTCGAACTGTAGTTTTCTTCAATGGTTGTATGCTTCGCTGCAAGTATTGTCATAATCCTGAGATGTGGAAGATGGGACCTTTAAATATGAGTGTAAGTGAACTTGTCTCTAAAGTGATTCGTAATCGGCCATATTATAGAAGAAGTGGCGGTGGTGTCACTTTTTCTGGAGGTGAGCCATTACTACATGCAGATTTTGTGATAGAAGCTTCTAAAAAGTTAAAAGAAGAAAATATTCATATTGCCCTTGATACTGCGGGTGTTGGTGTTGGAAAGTATGAAGAGATTTTGGAAAATATCGATTTAGTTATTTTAGATATTAAACATTTAGATAGAAATGGTTATCATGATTTGGTTGGTCATGATATGGATGAGTTTTTTCAGTTTGTAGATGTTTGTCAAAAGATGAAAAAAACACTTTGGATTCGACAGGTTGTCGTTCCTTTGGTTCATGATAATCCAGATTATATGGAAATGTTAGTAGCGTATTTAAAAACACTCGAAAATATAGAAAAAATAGAGTTTCTTCCTTATCATAAGTTGGGCAGTGAAAAGTATGAAAAATTGGGACTTGAAAACCCATATTTAGAAAAGGAAGCAATGGATGAAAAAAGATGTCAGGAATTATATCAAAAATATATAGAGACTAATTTTTCGTAAAACAGTAAACAGATGGCCCGTTTTCTATCTGTTTTTCTGTGCAATTTTTTATTTTTGTACTATAATATAGATAGATTCCATTAGCGGAGGTTTTAAGACATGAAAGAGTTAGAAAAGCGAATTTCAAAGATTGAGGAGAGAAATGAACGAGTAGAGTTAGATAAAGCATGGGAGACTAGTTGGACGAGAAAACTTTGTATTATGATATTAACTTATATTGTTGTTATTATTTATTCTTATTTGGTTCAAAACTATGATAATATTTTTTTAAGTTCTTTGGTTCCAGTGATTGGTTTTACTTTATCCACTTTATCATTAAAGGTAGTTAGGAAAATTTGGGAAAATAATAGAAAGATTTAATTTTAAAATGAATTTGTTAAGGAGAAATTCGATATGATAGAAATTATTAAAAATGATTTGATTCATTATGAGACTATTACTATTCCAGATGGAGTACAAATTTTGGAACGTTTAAAGGAAAACACTAGGTGTGAGTTTACTTTGAAACAAGTATCTATTCCTGAGTTTGATAGAATTAAGAAAGCACAAGTGACAGATCAGTTACTAGATCATCTTGTTACTTGTCCTATTGTTGGTTATAATCCCTTTGTGAAAGGAGATAATGCTTTTCAAAGTAGTGGTGGATTAAAGCTTTCTAGTGATCAGAAAGAAGTTTTAGATTCTTTTGTGATAGAAGAGGATAGAATTATTTATACGCCTGTCGTTAAATTTTATGAAGAAAGAGATTGTTTCGTATATTCTAGACGAGATTTTTATACAACGATTTCGATGCCTGAAATTTTAGAACAGGAACTTCATTTTAATCGTGAATGCTTGGTTTATAGAGGAGAAGAGTTAAAGGATTTGCGGTTTCGTCCAATATTTGATAGTCTAACTTGTGATGAAATGATGGAATATGCTACGAATCCTGCAAAAGGAGAAGAGGCTTATCAAAAGATATATAGAAAGTAGGGAGAAGCATGAAGTGTGCGAATGAGTGGACAGATTATGAACTGATAGATTGTTCAGATGGTGAAAAATTAGAACGTTGGGGAAAATATATTTTACTTAGACCAGATCCACAAATTATTTGGAATACAGGGAAACTTTATCATAAGTATAAAGACTCTATTGATGCTATTTATCATAGAAGTAGTAAAGGTGGTGGCTATTGGGAAAATTTGAAAAGTGTTCCTAGTGAGTGGAATATTTGTTATAAAGATTTGAAGTTTCATATTAAACAGATGGGATTTAAACATACAGGGCTTTTTCCAGAGCAAGCTGTAAACTGGGATTTTATGATGGATAAAATTAGGCGAGCTAATCGTCCTATTAAAGTTTTGAATTTGTTCGCTTATACAGGAGGGGCTAGTGTTGCTTGTCTTAAGGCTGGGGCTAGTGTTACTCATGTTGATTCTTCTCGAGGCATGGTTGAGTGGTGTAAAGAAAATGTTCGCATGAATGGCTTAGAGGATGCTCCTATTCGTTATTTAGTGGATGATGTTTTAAAGTTTGTCGAGCGAGAGAAGAGACGTGGTAATCAGTATGACGCGATTGTAATGGATCCACCTAGCTATGGAAGAGGAGCGAATAAAGAGGTTTGGAATATTGAAAAAGATTTGACACATTTAATTGATTTATGTATGGATATACTAAGTAATCAGCCACTTTTTTTCTTGATTAATTCTTATACTACAGGTCTTTCTGCTACGACACTTGCTAATGTTTTAGAAGTAACTGTCAAGAAAAAATATCAAGGGGTAATCTCTTCAGGTGAAGTTGGGCTTCCTATTTTAAATAGTAGTTTGGTTCTTCCTTGTGGTATTTATGGAAGATGGGAAAATGATGAATAGTTTACATGTACTTTATGAGGATAATCATATTATCGTAGTAGAAAAGCCTATTAATATTTTAAGTCAAAGTGATAATACTGGCGATGCTGATATGCTTAGTATGGTGAAAGCTTATATTAAGGAAAAGTATCAAAAACCAGGGAACGTTTATTGTGGACTTGTTCATCGTCTAGATAGGCCAGTAGGTGGAATTATGGTTTTTGCAAGAACTTCAAAGGCAGCGAGTAGACTTAGTAAGGAGATGTCTTCTTCTTTTCAAAAAAAATATTTGGCTGTTGTCTCTGGTATTATCAAAGAGGAAAGTGGTGTTTTAGTTGATTATTTAAAACGACTTAGTAATGGAGATAGTGTTGTTACAGATGAAAAGAATGGGAAGAGGAGTGAACTTTCTTTTCGAGTGTTGGAACGTAATGCTAAGAAGTCGGAAACTCTGGTTGAAGTTACATTAAAGACAGGAAGGCATCATCAGATTAGAGTACAGTTTGCAAACTATGGTTATCCACTTTGTGGAGATCAACGGTATTATTTGCAAGATAAGACCCAAATTGCTCTTTATGCTTATGCACTTTCTTTTATACATCCTGTTAAACGTGAGATTTTACACTTTTCTTTGACACCATCTGGACATAAATATTGGACAGACTTTACATTGTCAAAATATGTCAAAACAAAATAATGTTTGCAATGGCAACATTTTTTTGTTATTATTGTAATAGAATAAAATACAAGGGAGATAGATGTTATGATATTAGCAATGAACTTTGACTTCAGTTGGTTTTTAACAATACCTGGAATGTTAATTACTGGTGGAGTTTTATTACTGATAATAGCTTTAATTATTTTTATTGCTACTTCTAGTAAGAAAGATAAGAATAAAAAAGATAATCAAAATGCAGATGTTAATGCTGCAAGTCAAGTTGGAGCACAGGCAATGGTTGATAATTCTCAAGTGATGGCACCTCCTATGGTACCTGGTGTTACTCCGCCAACTGGTGCTATTCCAGAAGTTTCTGATATGCAGATGGGAGGGACAATGGATACTCCACCTGTTATGGGTGGACAAGCTATGCCTCCTGCTATGGATAATAATATGGGAATGCCTACTGCACCAGTGATGCCTAATTTAGGTAATGGTATGCCTGATTTAGTTCCTGATGTTGCTCCTATGGATACTAGTATGCCTTCTATGGATGCGAATCCTATTCCTGTACAAGAGCCTGCAATGGAACCTCTTGCTCCAACTGTTGATTTAACTCCTCCAACAGAGCCAGCGCCTTATGTTGTTTCTCCAGTTCAGGATGCGTCTCCTGCTGCTTTAGAGCCTACTTTAAGTACAGAGCCAGCACCAGTTGCAGTGGAAACTCCTCCTGTTAGTAGTATGTCAGGGACAGAGAGTGTTTCAGTGGATAATAATTCAGTTACTGAAGTTGCACAACCTTCTATTTCTATGCCAGAAGCAGTAGCACCAGTAGAGGCTAGTCCAGTACCTGAGAATGATGTACCAGTACAAGAGGCAGTACAACCTACTATTTATGGTGGTGCTAGTCCAGTTGTTCCAGAGATTAATGTAGATAATCAAACTCATCAAATATATGGCGGAGCTAATCCGTTAGAAAATACACAAGCAATTCCTAGTGTTTCACCAGAGGTAGAAGTTCCTAATGTTGTTCCTACTCCTGTAGTTGATGTTGCTCCTACTCCAATTCAACCTGAACCAGTTGCTGTTGTGCCAGAGAGTGCTCCTGTTTCTTCTCCTACAGTGGTGGAAGAGGTTTCAGTTAACCCTCCTATTCCTCAAGTAGAAACAGTGAGTCCACAACCAGTAGTTTCTGCTTCTCCAGTAGTACCAACACCAGTTATGCCTGAGGCAGTAAGTGCTCCAGCTGTTGATAGTGTAGTTCCTACTGTTCAAGAAAGTTCAGTTTTGCAACCTGAAACGGTTATGCCTCAAGTGCAGGCTCCAGTGAGTCAAGAACCTGTAGTACCTCAAGTGGAGACTACTCCTGTTATGCCTACACCTGTAGCTCCTGCACAACCTATTCAAGCTACTGTAGAAGCAACTGCACCAGTAGAAGTTGTAGAAATATAATATTCAGTAGTCAGTACTTTTGTATTGGCTATTTTATTTTGCAAAGTTAGGACATAAGTATTTTAGAAAATATAATAGAACTCCATGTTTAATCATTATATGGTCTTTTGGTACTATAAAAGTGTAATACTTAATTACAGAAATGTGATTGAATATTATA
>CAMNSB010000020.1 GCA_946554325.1 uncultured Mycoplasmatota bacterium | reverse complement strand
TTTGAGTCACTTTTCTTTATTTTTTTGTTTCACATCATTTACAAACGTACATTTTTGTAATTTTACACAAATTCATGATTATTTCATATATTGTAATAAGAGGTGATTGTATGTACAATAATCCTTATGTTATTAATTCTGCTCTACGTGGTGCAGGAGGTTTAGGAAAAGTAGGTCTTTTTAGTTCCATTCGTAATCTGAATTGGGCAAATCTTTTGGGCAATACGCAAAAAACTCTGGGTATTATTAATCAAGCTATTCCTATTGTTTATCAGGTAAAGCCTATTGTTAATAATGCAAAGACGATGTTTCGGGTCATGGGTGCTATGAGGGGAGATAATACTCAGGAGTATGCTACTACTAATCAAAATATTTCTCCTAATGTAAGTGAGGCACCAGTTACTACAAATCGTGTAGATAATCAACCTATGTTTTTCATATGAAAAGAAGTCTCTCTAAGGATGACCTCTTTTTATTTATTTCTTGCTTTGATGAGTCTTAACTCTCTTCTAGTATCTTCTACCTGTTCTTTTAAATAGGAATCTTTTCCTTTATACTTTTCTACTTCCTGGAAACATTTTTTGGATGCACTATACAATTTTTCTTTTGCAAAAAACTCAGAAGCTATTAATTTTACTTCCATTTCTTGCATCCTATCTAAATCTAGAGAATCTATATAGGAATATATTGCTTCTACATTTTTACTTTCGCAAAAACAATTATTAAAACTGTCCATATAAGATTCTTTTTGTTCTTTTTCATTTTGCATTTCTGCGTAATTTGTCTCTGGGATTCCTTCTATTTTTTCAAAGAGATTACTTGTCTTTTCATAGTGCATTTGTAATTTTGAGACAAGAAAATCTGAAAAATCCCCTGCTTTTTGATCTATCTTCTTTTTTAACTGTTCGAGATAGTTTTCTTTATTTAGCAACACTTTTTGATAAAAACTGGGTAGTAAGTCTGGTTTTAAGTAATTTTCTGCTTCTATTAGTGCTTCTTCTGCCTTTTCATACTTTCCAAGGTGCATGTAACAGTTAATTAATAGAACATCTCCGTTATAATGTTCTCCCATATCATATTGAAAGTATTTTTCTAATGTCTTTATTGTTTCGTCTTCTGAAACTTGTCGGTGCATGAATTGTGATAAGGCTAGTTCATAATAGCTTTTTGCATAGTGGGGAAAATTTTCACATAACTGTTTTCCCACTTCTATTGCTTTTGGAAATCTTCTTTGTCTTCTTAAAATTTTGATATAGAAAAAGTCATAATAAGGATTTTTTTCTTGATCTAATTCTAATAATTTATCATAGCATTCTTGTGCTTCTTCTATGCAATTTTTCTTTAAGAATTGTCTCACTTGATTTTCTAGTGCTTTTCTTTCTTCTAATGTTATCCTAGAGTAGTTATTTTCATATAACTTTTTTTCTATTCCAAATAGGTTATAGTAATAAGGACCTATCATATTTTGTGATGTACATTCTTTGATATATGCTTTTATATATTGATGTGCACTTTCAAAATCATTATAATTAACAGCGTCCAAATAGGCTTGATAAATACTTTCTAACTCCTCTTGACTAAGAGGTTTTTCTTCTTCTATTTCCTCTTCAAGTTCTTCTTTTACTACTTCTTTTATTTCTGTTTTTTCTTTTTGTATTTTTTCTATTGTCTCAGGATGTGTCTTTTCTTCTATTTTTTCTTCTGGTTCTTTTACTTCTTCTACTATTTCTTCTTTGCTTTCAACAGAAACTCCTTTTTTTAAACTCTCTATTTCTTTTTGCAAGTTAATTAGACCAGATAGTAAGAGTGGATAAAGATTTTTTATTGTTTCTTCATTTAACTCAATATTTTGAAAACTTCGATACAATCCAGGAATATCTTTTTGCTCAAAATTATGTTTAATTTCTTCAAAAGAAGAAGAGCTTTTTTCTTGTAAAACATTTTCATCTTGATTATCTTTTATTACTTTGTAGCGACCACGAGCTATTCTTTCTAGAGAACCACTTTCTAACATTTTCTTTATATCATAAGAATAAAATCCTATATCCGAAAAATCTTTACAGGTCATGATAGGATGCTTTTCTAAAAATTCTTGTACAGTCTGATCTTCTAATTTTCTATCTAATTTACTCATATTTCTCTTCTAAATATTTTTCTAAGAATTCCCCTTTATATTCTAATATTCTATCTTCTTTTATCGCTTCTCTTAACTCTTCTGTTAATTTGATTAAAAAGCGAATGTTGTGAATAGATAATAGTCTTCCACCTAGCATTTCATCTGTTGTAATGAGATGTCTTATATAGGCTTTACTATAATTTTTACATGTATAACAGTCACAGGTTTCATCTACACTAGAAAAGTCTTCTTTGAATTTTGCGTTATGAAAATTAATTTTTCCGTATCTTGTAAATGCTTGCCCATGGCGAGCAATTCTAGTTGGTAGGACACAGTCAAAAATATCTACTCCTCGAATGACTCCTTCTATGATATCAATGGGTTCACCTACTCCCATTAGATAACGTACTTTATCTTCTGGTAAGTAGGGTGTGGAATATTCAATTGCTTTATACATATCTTCTTTACTCTCACCATCATTGGCAACGCCTCCAATGCTATAACCGTCGAAATTCATCTTTACTGTTTCTTCTGCTGAATATCTTCTTAAATCTTCATATGCTCCCCCCTGGACAATACCAAAGAGAGCTTGTTTTTTATTTTGATGGACTTTTTTTCCACGAGCAGCCCAACGAAGTGTTCTATTTACACTATTTTTTAAGTATTCATAACTAGCACTTGCTGGAGGACATTCATCAAAACTCATGGCAATATCACTATCTAATTTATTTTGAATTTCAATTGATTTTTCTGGTGTTAAGAAAAGAGACTTTCCATCGATATGACTTTTAAAATGGACTCCTTCTTCTGTAATATCTTTTTCTTTATTTTTAGCAAGAGAAAACACTTGAAAGCCTCCGCTATCTGTTAAAATGGGACCTTTATAATTCATAAACTGGTGGAGTCCTCCTGCTTTTTCTACTATATCTTCGCCGGGTCGCAACCATAAGTGATAGGTATTAGCAAGAATCATACCACTATTTGCCTCATACAATTCTTCTGGGGTTAAGCTTTTTACGGTTGCTTTTGTTCCAACTGGCATAAACATTGGAGTATCCACTACACCATAGTTTGTTTTTATTTTTCCAAGACGAGCTTTGGTAAACTTTTCTTTTTTTAGTAATTCATACTCTATCATTTTCTCACTTCTTTCTTATTATTTAGCATTACTTTTTTGTAGTGGCTTTTTTTCTGTTATATCTGTTTTTTTAATTTCTAAAACTTTACCTGTTACAAGGGCACCAGTTGGTGCTAGATAATGAAAAAAGTCTCCCATTTGTTTTCCATAAATCGCTCTTCCTATTTCCTTTTCCATTGAAATAAATTCTTCACTTCTTGCTTCATGACTTACAAATTTTTCTACTAGAGTGGCATTTAACTCTTCGGATGATTTATCATTATAAATCATTAATAATGTAAATTTTGAACCTATATTGATAGTATCAGAATTTGGATTTTCTATTCTCTTTTTTTCGGTTAGTAATCTACTAATCTCTGAAATTCTACTTCTTGATTTATCTATTTCTTCATTGTTTCGTACTTCATAACCTTGTCTTTTTCTTTCATTTAGATGGCGTTCTAATGTTTTCTTCTGCAGTTCTAATTCTTGCTGTAACATTTCTATTTGTCCTTCTACTAAACCACCTTTTTCCATTGTTTTAATATGATAATATAAGGGATTAGAGGTCTTAGGATCTTTTTTTTCGTTATCAATATCAAAAACAAAGCCATCTACTTTTCCTTCTTTACTAGAAATATATTCAAAAGACTCTCCTTCTTTTAGCCCAAGTATTCTTCCTCCTGCTGGACTAATTTGTTCTATATATTCATCAGGTAATTCTCTTCCTAATGCTTCTTGAATCATTTCTACTCGTATCGTTTTTAACCCCTTAGCATTTGCTAGAGTTAGACTAAATTCTGAACCTATTCCAATGGTATTATCTGTAGGTGGTGTTACTACTTCTACTTCTTTTAATAATTTTCTAATTTCTGTTAGTCTTCTTTTTTCCTGATGGTTTAGTGAATGGTTTAATAAATATAAGATTTCTTCTTTTAGGAGATTAACTTGAGAAGGCGTCACTTGTTTTCTTTCTTTTGATAATTGTTCTGCACTTTTTTTCTTGCTTCACGACTCTCACGAGTATATTTTTTTCTTGTTCTAATAAGCTCTAAATAGCCATCTTTTTGAATTTTATCAATGGTTCCTATTACAATTTTATTTCCGTTTTCTAGTACTCTTTCTACTAAATCTCCTTCTTTTTTTCCTACTACTAGAGAGCCTAAGTCACTACTTTTAGATAGAAATATATTTTTATTTTCTTCATTACTATAGTCTAGGTCTTCATGTACTAAAAATACGTCTTTTTCTTTTTGTCCAAACAATTTTATTGTAAATTTTGTTCCAATATCAATGTAATCTGTTATTCTTTCTTTTAGAAATTCACTTTTATAAAGGAGGTCCTTTTTTATTCTATAATTATCTGTATTTAAACTGATTTCTCCTCTATTTAGTACTTCTTCTTCCCTTCTTAATTCTTCTCTTATTTTACTAATTTCCTCTGGTATTAAAATCATGCTCATCTTTCCTTTCTAAATTATTTTTATTATACTACGTTCTTTATTCTTTGCCAATATGAGAAAATAAAAAAGCAAGCGACATTATTTTCTTCTGTTACTTACTTTTTGATAGGTCAGTGCATTATTTGTTTTTATTTGTTCTATACTGTTATCTATATCAAAAACTACTCCACTTAAATACTGATTATTTTTGATATAAGTAAATTCTTCATTGTTTTTTAGACCAAATATTTGGCTTCCTATAGGACTTATTCTTTCTACATAATTTGTTTCTAACTCATCACTTACAGCACAATTTATCATTTCTTTTCTTTCTATTTTCACTTTGCTTTCTTCATACGTTAATATACTGAACTTTGAGCCTATATCAATCGTATCATCATTTTCATCTGGTATAACTACTTTTCTTTCTTCCAAAATTTTCTTAATTATTCCTAATCTAATTCTTGTAGAGTGATCTAATTTTCCAAACATTAGTCGTACTTGTTCTTCTTGTAGTAGTTCTCTTTGTGAAAGTGTTATTGTTTGGTATTTTTGATATTCTTCTTGTGCCATTTTAGAGTTTTCCATTTGTATTTTTAAATCTCTTAGTATTCTTTTTACTTCTCTACTTTTTCTATCAGCATTTGGTCTTTCTCTAATGTAATGTGTATAGTCATCATATGATTTTTTTATTTCTAAAACAACTCCTGTATCTTCTATTGCATCATGAGCTTTTTTACCTAAGACTTTCTGTCCGAATGGACTATCTTTACTAATAAAGCCGTCTATGCTACTAAGTCCCAGTGAATTATCTACCAAAGTAAAATGATAAATTTCTTCTTCATTTAAAAACTGAAATAAAAATTTTGTACCTATATTAATCTTATTTAAAGATCTTTCTTTTAGATAAATGCCATTTTGTAAAGTACTATTTATTTGATTTAGTTCTTTTCTTACTTCATGAAAACTATCATTTGTTATGTAGTCTTTTCCTCCATAGATACGAGACTCTTCTCCTATTGTTTTATCTTCACTATCTAAGTAGTCATCTAATTCTTTTAGCTTGTTTTCTAAGCTTATTTTCTTCTCTTTTAATATTCTTATTTGTTCTGGTATTAATATCATTTTATCCCCCTAAGTTACTGCTTATTTAATACTTTTTCGTTATTTTCAACTTTTTTATTGGTTATATCTATTATGATTCCTTTTTTGATTTCTCCCTCTATTTCCACTTCAAAATAATCTTCTTTTTTTCTTCCTAGCAAACTTTTTCCAAGAGGAGTAAACTCTTCTATATATTGATCACTTTGTTCTGTCGTGAAAGCACAGGAGATTAGTTCTTTTTCCTGCTGTTCTAGACTATCTTCTGTTAGGATAGCATAGCTTACTGTGGAACCAATTCCTACATATTCTTTATTTTCTTGTAGCATTTGTTCTGTTTGTACAAAATCTTTATTATTTTCTACTTTCATCTTTAGCATTTGTAATGTTTTTATATATGGTGTTGATTGAGATTCACTTGATATTTTGGATAGTTCTTGGTCTAGTAATTCTTTTTGTGATTGTGTCATTACTACAGAATGGTCTTTTTGGTAGCGTTTTCTAAAATTAGATTCCATTGTTTGTTTCTGATTATATTGTGTTAGATTGGAGCTAGTTGGTAGTAATAATTTTTCTTCATCAATTCCAAATTGTGCTACTACAATATCTCTTGCTACAAAGGATCCTCTTTTTTGAAAATGCATTCTATCTCCTATTTGGGTTTTATAAAGTGTAAAGTCTGGTGTGGTTTTTACTGACAGGTAACTATTCATACTTTCTCTTAAATAATAGGATGGAACTAATTCTAGTTTTGTTACGGTCTTTTCTCCTTCGATATCTATTTCTAAAATCATTTTTGTTCCAAGGTCTATATAAGTTGGATTAGGAGAAGTAATGATACTACGGGCTAAATCTCTTTTCATAATTCCTACATTTTGACCAAAGGTTTTAGAGCATTTTGCTTTATCCTTTTCTGTTTTTAGAAACTTTTCATAATAAGTTTTTAGTTCTTTATGCTGTGATATTGTTATCATCTGTAAGTGTAAGATTTCCTTTTTGGATATTTCACTAAATTTTTCGTAAGTACGTAATTTTTTCACATATTCTTTGTATTTATCACATGCTTGATTTTTTTGACTTCTTTTTTTCTTTTGTACTTCTTGTCTTTTTTCTTTTTGCATGCTTTCATTTTGTATATTTTCTTTTTGTGTAATTTTCATAATAGTTCCCTTTATATCTTCTCCTTCTATTTGTATATAGAAATCCTGGTTACCTTCTTTTTGATAAATTTCTTTTCCTAATGGGCTTTCTTTTGTAATATAACCATGATTTGGTCCAAAGTGGCCATCCAATATAGTTTCTACCATGGTAAAACTATAGACTTTTTCATCATTTTCTAGTTTTATTTGAAACGTTGTTCCTAAATCAATTCTATCATTATCAAAACTAGTAATGAGACTACTAGTGGCTAATATCTTTTGATACCAATTTAACTCATCTGACTTTTGTTTTATTTCTAATTGTTCAATTTGTCTTTCGTTTCTTGTAAATATTGGATTTAGATTTTTATTTTCTACTATTCTTTCGAATTCCCTTTGTAATTTTGTTATTTTTTCTTCTAAATAATTTCTTTGTTCTACTAGTAATTTCATATACATCCCCTCAATGGGGCATATTATATCATATATTTTATGAAATTGCAAATTGATGTTTGTAAGCCTTTCATTTTATTTGAAGCCTATTTTTTAGATTCATTCAATAAGCCTCCCTTTTTGATTTTAAATGATATTCTTATTTTATTAACATCGCATCTCCAAATGAGAAAAAGCGATATTTTTCTTCTACTGCGATTTTGTAGGCATTCAATATATTTTCTCGTCCAGCTAGGGCGGATACTAGCATTACTAGGGTCGATTTGGGCAAGTGAAAATTGGTAATTAGGCTATCTATTGCCTTAAACTCATAGCCTGGGTAGATAAAAATATCTGTCCAACCACTTGATTTTTGAAATTTTCCATATAAGTTCATAATAGTTTCTAATGTTCTAGTGGAAGTAGTTCCGACACTAATAATCTTTTTACCAGCAGCTTTCGTTTGGTTTAAAAGGGTTGCTACTTCTTCACTCATCTCATAATACTCACTGTGCATATGATGATCTTTTATATTAGAAACACTAACTGGTCTAAAAGTTCCAAGTCCAACATGCAAAGTAACATAGGCAATATGGATTCCTTTATTTTCTATTTTTTCTAATAGTTCTTTTGTAAAGTGAAGTCCTGCTGTTGGAGCGGCAGCACTTCCTACTTCTTTGGCATAGACTGTTTGATAACGAGTTTGATCTTTTAATTTTTCATGAATATATGGAGGAAGTGGCATTGTTCCTAATTTTTCTAGAATCTCATATAAAATTCCTTCATATAAAAGACGAAAATGTCTAATTCCTTCCTCTTCTTCTTTGATACATTCTGCTTTTAGAAGACCTCTTCCAAATGATATTATGGTTCCTACTTTAATACGACGGGCTGGTTTTGTAAGGCATTCCCATTCATCCCCCTTGATATTTTTTAATAATAAAACTTCAATCACTGCATTTGTATCTTCTTTTGTTCCAATTAACCTTGCTGGAAGAACTTTCGTATTATTTAATACTAAGGTATCTCCTTCTTCTAAATAATCTATTACATCTTTAAAATGTTGATGTTCTACTTTTCCTGTTTTTTTATCTAGGACAAGTAGTCTTGATTCATCTCGATTTTTTAACGGTGTTTGAGCAATGAGTTCTTCGTTTAAAAAATAATCAAAGTCTTCTATTTGCATATTATCTCCTGCTTTCTATTTTTAGTTATCTTCTTCTATTTCCAATATTTCATTTATCTTTTTGTACGCCTTATCAAAATTATCCATAGCTAATGGTATGGTTTTAATCATTGTATTTTCTAGTTCTTCTTTTATTTCTAGATATTTTCTTTGTTGATTCATACTATTTTCTACACTAAAAGCTTGATAGGTGTGATGTTCCCTTTCTAAGCGTTTTTCATAGATTTTACTATTTTCTAAATACAAGACAATAAAATAAATATCATAGTTTAACTTTTCTAGACGTTCTAGCAAATTTTTATATACATCTGTAAAACTGTATTCTTTATAACCTAGTCTTGCATATACTTCTTCTGAAAAAAAGGTTCTATCAAAGATTAAATCCATTGGTATATCTTGCATTTTCTCTAAGTATTCTAAAAGGGCTAAGTACATTTTTTCACTTATCTTTTTACCTTCTTCTTGCTTATTTTTTTGTCCTGCTAATCGGTAAAGATTAGAACTTGGTATATTTTCTCTTAAATAATTAGTAAGTGTTGTTTTTCCTGTTCCTTGTGGTCCTTCTACAATAATAATTCGTCTTTTTTGCATTCTATTCCTCCTCAAATACACTTTTCTGATAGGAAAGTTCTAATACCTCATAGGCTTTTTGTGTCACTATTCTACCACGTGAGGTTCTTTTTAACAAGCCGTTTTGTAAAAGATAGGGTTCATATACATCTTCAATGGTTGTTACTTCTTCTCCTATGGCTGATGCTATAGCATCTACCCCTACTGGTCCACCATTAAACTTTTTAATAATGGCAAGGAGTAGTTCATGATCTACATCGTCTAATCCATATTTATCTACCTTTAATCTATTTAGTGCTAGTTCTGTTACTTCTTTATCAATCATTCCTTTTCCTTCTACTAAAGCAAAATCTCGTACTCGTTTAAAAAGACGATTCGCAATTCTTGGTGTTCCACGGCTTCTACTTGCTAGTTCTACTGCAGCATTATCATCAATTTCTATTTCTAAAACACGTGAGGTTCTTTTAATAATGGTCGTTAATTCGTCTAGTGTATAATATTGCATTTTAGAAATAATACCAAATCGATCTCGAAGAGGGGCAGTTAAATCTCCTGCTCTAGTGGTTGCCCCTACTAATGTAAATGGAGGAAGGTCGATTTTAATATTTCTTGTATTTCCTTCACTTCCAATAATAATATCTAAGGTAAAGTCTTCCATAGCTGGATACAGTATTTCTTCAATAAAACGAGGCATTCTATGAATCTCATCAATAAACAATACATCGCCTGGCTCTAATGTCGAAAGAACTGCTGCTAAGTCTCCTGATTTTTCAATACTGGGACCACTGGCTGTTTTGATATTACTTCCTAATTCATTGGCAATAATATAGGCAAGGGTTGTTTTTCCAAGACCAGGTGGTCCATAAAGAAGAACATGATCAAGTGCTTCCCCTCTCATTTTTGCTGCTTCAATAAAGACTTTAATATTTTCTTTGACATCTTTTTGACCAATATATTCTGCTAGTGTTTCTGGACGAATTGTATTATCTACTACATTATCATCTACTACTTCTACATTTCTTATGATGCTTTCTTCTTTCATAATTCCCTCCTACTTCAATAATAATTTTAAAGCTTCTTTTACTTGTTCTTCAATAGATAAACTATTATCAATTCTTGGAATAATACCCTTTAATTCTTTTTCTTTATATCCAAGTCCTTTTAATACTTCTATTAATTCTTCTTGTGTATTTTCTTTTTCTGTTTCTATTCCTGTTATTTGAATCTTTCCTTTTAAATCTAGGATGATCTGTTTTGCTAGTTTATCTCCAATTTTAGGAAACTTTTTTAAATATAAAATATTTTCTCGTTCTATCGCATCTATTATTCCCGAAATCGATCCTGTCGCTAGTATGGGTAAGGCCATTTTACAGCCTAGGCCTTTTACATTAATGAGTTTTAAGAATAATTCTTTTTCTGTTTCTTGTGCAAATCCAAAAAGGCTATGCTCATCTTCTTTAATTTGTTGATAAAGGTAAACTTTTACTTCTTTATCTAATTCAAAAGCATAAGGATTTGGGGTATTAATAAAGTAACCTATTCCTCCTGTTTCTAAAACAATTCCTGTACTTTTAATATCTGTTATGGTTCCTATCATATATTCATACATCTTAACGCCTCTTTTCCTACTTTATTATACACTATTTTCTAGTTGATTTTCAAAATGATTTTACATCTTTTTTCACATATGATAGAATATGTCAAAAAAAGGGGGATTATATGCTATTAGAACCAAAATTTTTAGATACTCTTCATGATAATTTTAAAGATATTAGGATTGATTCCTACTTGCGGGAAAATCAAAATATGTTATTTGAGTTATTTTATGAAGTAGCAAAAGTATTACATCCTGCTAATCAAAATGCTCTGCCACTTTTAAAGACGCACTTTTCAAAAAAGGAGACTCTTCGTTTAGAAGAAGAATTTCTCGCCTCACTTCATCCTCGTTATAGTAAACAATTTAGACAAGATTTAGTGGAGGGAAATCTTTTTCCGACAGATGAAGATGATTATCATTATGTAAGGAATGGAACTACTTATCAAATCTACTATCCTAAGCAATCTACTTTAATTGATTTTGCTGTATTATCGCATGAGTATATTCATCATCTTTCCTCAAAATTTCCAGAGTTAGTAGAAAATACTTCTGCTTATACTGTCTATTGTGAACAGTTAGCAATTTTTGCTGAATTAAAGTGTTTAGATTTTTTGAAAGAGTTGGGAATTGCCAAAGACGATGTCGAGTTATATAAATATTATATTAATGCTAGACACTATAGTAATATCGCTGCTTTTCTTACTATTCAGCCCTTACTGGAATTGTATCTTTCAAACCATGTGTTTTCGGAGGAAAAATTAGAGGAACTATTCACAGTAAATTCATTTTATAACGCTTTGGGAAGACAAGATGCGATTCACAATTTTCATGCTTTAACTAGGAATTCTTATCAAAAGTGTCTTCATTACCAACATCCCCTTGGGATGTTTCTTGCAGCGAGTCTTCATCAAGCGGATATTAGCAATCAAGAATTTGTTTTTCTAATTGAGTCTATTAATATGGTAAGTGCAGAGGAATTCCAAAAAATGTTACCACAAAAGTCTATAATAGAAATAGCGAATGATACCGTTTCGGAGTTTGATTATGTAAAAAAGAAATAGAAAAAACTACTACCTTTGATATTGGCTTGTAGTTTTTTTGATGCTACTTTTCAGTTAGAAGGTTATCAAGACTAGATAGTGTATAGCCTTTTTGATTTAGATATTTTAAAACCATTTCTAGTTCTTCTTCTGTACTTTTATCTACTTTCATACTAATAATAGATCCATCTGATACTTTTTTCTTTACTTCCATGTAGGGTTTATTTTTTACTTTAAGTGTAGGTATAATGGTATGAAGTCCTATTTTACTGCAGAGATCTAAAACTTCTTTTTTATCATATTCTGCATAGCAGTAATTTTTATTTTTTGTAGTAATGGACTGTAGTATTTGTAAAGCTGTTGTAAAATATGCTTCATCATAAGTACCATTGTAATGCATTACTTCTACTTCATGACCTAAAGAGTTCATATTGGATACTAATTCTTGATTATTTTCTAACCACAATCCATCTACAAAGAAGGTTGCTTTTACATTATTGGTTTCTAGTATTGTCAGAATGGTGTCAATATTATCAGTTCTTTCTACTTTAAAGACTAGAGAGACACTACTATCTAGACCACTTCCACTTTCTACATATTTGTCATAGTAATCATCTAGTGAAACAGATGGGTCTATTTCTTCAAAAACCAAAAGACTTTCTTTATAAGAACCATAGCGTTTCATTTTTTTATAGCTTTCATTTACATCTACTTTACTTCCCTTTGCTCCAGGGATGATACTATTTTTAGAAAGAATGGCATCTGTTGCATCTTTATAGTATTTATGTTCTTCTTTCTTTATGGTTTTCATAATAGGATCACTATCTCTTAATACGTCTACTACTTTTTCTGTGTAATATAAACTAAAAAGGAAAAGGAGAATTACACCACTTGCTTGCCATACTTTTTTCATTTACATCACCTAATAAAATGTATGCCCTCTAAAATAGAAAAAGAACTTGTAAATATAAGTTCTCTACTAATATATTTTTTAAGTATTCTTTTGGTTTATTTATCTATTGTCTTGCAATTTACCAACCTCTTACTTGTCTTTATTCTTTTCTTCTTTCGTTACCTTTTTCTTAGGAAGTGGTAGAGCATCTTTTCTTGAGAAGTTCAGTCTTCCTTTTTTGTCTGTACCAATTGCTTTTACTAAAATTTCATCACCTACAGAAACTACATCTTCTACTTTATTGATTCTCTCATGAGCAAGTTTTGAAATATGTACCATTCCTTCACAACCTGGCCATGGGGATACAAAACAACCAAACTCTTCTACTTTTGTAACCTTTGCTTCATAGATTTTTCCTTCTTCTACTTCACGTGTTACGTCTTCAATCATCTTCTTTGTTTTTTCAATAATTTCTTTATCTGAGTGATAGATAATAACTCGACCATCGTCTTCTAAATCTACTTTTACAGCGTTTATATTGTTTACATCTGAAACATTTGATGCTTCACAAATAATTTTTGTAATCATCTCTCCACCGCGTCCAATCACATCACGAATACGTGCTGGATTTATCATAAATGTTTCCATCTTAGGAGCATATTTTGAAACTTCTTTACGAGGCTCTTTGATAGCTTTTTGCATTACTTTTAGTATTTGAAGTCTTGCTTTTTTCGCTTGTTCTAGAGCTTCTTCTAAGATTTCGCGAGTAACTCCCTTAATTTTAATATCCATTTGAAGGGCACAAATACCATCTTTGGTTCCTGCTACTTTAAAGTCCATATCGCCTAGGTGGTCTTCCATTCCTTGAATATCTGTTAAAATGGTATAATCGTCTCCATCAGTAATTAATCCCATAGCTATTCCTGCCACGGGAGATTTGATTGGTACTCCTGCAGCCATTAAAGACATACATCCTGCACAGATAGATGCTTGGGATGAGGAACCATTGGACTCTAGTATTTCTGATACAACACGAATGGTATATGGAAATTCTTCTTCACTAGGGATTACTTGAAGAAGGGCTTTTTCTCCTAAGGCACCATGTCCTATTTCACGACGACCAGGAGCTCCATATCTTCCTGTTTCTCCTACTGAGAATTGTGGAAAGTTGTAGTGAAGCATAAATCTTTTTTGATCTTCTAGACTTAATCCATCTAAAATTTGGTGTTCTCCTAAGGCTCCTAGGGTGGTGACTGATAGGCTTTGTGTCTGGCCTCTTGTAAATAGTGCAGAGCCATGTGTTCTTGGCAAGAAGTCTATACTTGCAGATAATGGTCTAATCTCATCCATTTTTCTACCGTCTGCACGAATATGTTCTCCTACTACGATACGACGAAATAATTTGTATTCTAAATTATCTAGCACTATTCTTACTTTCGTATATAATTCTTTTAAGGCATCTTCTTTTAGAGAATCTTCATATTCTTCTTCATAAAGTGCTAGCACTCCTTCTTTAATACGATTTACTTCTTCATGCATTTTTAGTTTATCTTTGATTCTTAGTGCCTTATCTAGTTTATCGCTCACTAAATTTTCTATTCTTGTTTTCATTTCGTCATCGATTTCTAGAAAATCATATTCCATCTTTTCTTCTCCGATATCATCGATAATACTCTGTTCAAATTTAATTAGTTTTTTAATTTCTTTATGGGCTTTCATCAAGCCTTCTAACATAATAGATTCTGATACTTCTTTGGCACTTGACTCTACCATATTAATAGCGTCCTTTGTTCCTGCCACTGTTAGGTCTAGAACAGACATTTCTAGTTGTTCTGGAGTTGGATTTATGACATACTTTCCATTTACATAGCCCACTTTTACTCCTGCAATTGGTCCATCAAAAGGAATTTTACTGATGGATACGGCAAGGGATGAGGCAAGCATTGCGGTTAGTTCTGGCGAACAATCTTGATCTACACTTAATACTGTATTAATAATTTGTACTTCATTTTTAAAATCACTAGGAAAGAGTGGTCTCATTGGTCTATCTATCATGCGTGCTGCAAGCGTTGCATTATCTGTTGGTCTTCCTTCCCTTTTAATAAATCCTCCTGGTATTTTTCCCACAGAATATAATTTTTCTTGATAATTTACTGTAAGTGGGAAAAAGTCTGATAATAAGTTTACATTTTTATTTACTACTGCTGCAGCAAGTACTACAGTATCTCCGTATCTTACTATAACAGAGCCACTTGCTTGTTTTGCTACCTCACCATTTTCAACAACAATTTTCTTTCCATGGAAATCTAATTCATATACTTTTTTCATTTACTTCTTTTACTCCTTTACTTCTTTACGATTATCTTTGATAATACTTGTTTTTTCTGACATTCATTTAAACTATCTAACTTTTGGGTGATATCTTGTGCCATATTTTCTACTTTTATATCTGCTATCATATCTACAATGCTATGTTCCATTTCTACAATTTCACTTTCTTCGAAGTCTGTCCATTTATCGATTGGTCTATTAATCTCTTTCTCGGCAAAGTACATTTTTGCTCTTCCACATTTTATCTGATTCATTTCTTTTCCTATTTGTTCATCTATACTAAATGGGATTAGCTTTTTATTTTTTTGTAATGTATTCTCATAAATAGAATTGATAGACATTAACTTCTTTGTTATTTTATCATATGCTTCTCTTATTGTTTCATAATCTATTCCTTCTACTCTACAAGTTTCATCTGAAAAATCATAAGTATAATTTCTTCCACAAACATATCCTGATATGATATTTCCTTCTTTATGAAATAAATCATCTTCTACAGAAATAGGTAATAGTCCATCTTCTTGTTGATATATTTTCACATCAGGGATACTCTCATCAAATCCTTTTCCATATCTCACATAAGGTCCATCAATATAGGCTTCTCCTTTTTTTTCTGTTTCTACTGTATAGTCTTTCATAAATTCACAGACAAAAGAAGACGTAATTGTATAATTTTCATTGATATCCTGTTCCCATTTTTTGCTTGCTACTACTTTCTTAGCTCCATCTTTTCTTATTGTTATTGTAGTAGTAGTAAAACTTTTTCTTGTATTTTTCTCTATTTCCTTTTCTAAACTTATTTCAAATTCTTTTTCTCCCAGTCTTACTTTCTTTGTTTTTTCTTGAAAGTCTAATTCTTCTATTTTGTCTAATAACTGAAATACTCTTTCATACTCTTTATCCATTTTATCACTTCCTATTTTCTATTATTTATTTTTCCATTTTATACTTCTATATTTTTCTAAAACTTTTCCTTTTTCCATTACTACTTTGTTTTCTGTACCTTTTATTACTGATTGAAAGCATAATAGACTACTTTTGTCTTTATCTATCATGTAGTCCCCTTTATGGTATTCTAGTTTTGTGGGATAGATAATTCCTGTTTCTAAATCTTGATAATCCCCATGACTTTTATATAGTAGAGAATAGGGTTTTATGATGCTTACATCATATTCCATATGCTTTCCCCAAAATATAAGTGGTAAATCCGTACCGAAATACTCTTCTTCTACATTCGTTACTTGATATATATTTCCTATAAAACATTTTTTTAATTTTAATTTTTCATTTCTATTCCTATCATAATTTCTAATAATGCTAGGGGCAAAAAAAACCTTTTTGAGAAATTATATCAGTGTAGGAAAAGAGTTTTTCCTCTATCACTTCGTTAAAATCGATCACTTCTTTGGTCTTTAAATTTATAAAGCAATCTTTATTTTTATATAATAAAACTTCTGTTCCATCATTAGTAAGACCAATAAATACATTTTTTACATTCATAAACATACCTTTCATTAAAAAATAGACACCAAAAATATGTGTCTACTTTCTTAATCCTAATTTTTTGATTAACTCACGATATCTTGTAATATCTTGCTTTTGTAAATATTGCAACATATTACGGCGTTGTCCTACTTTCTTTAATAGCCCACGTCTTGAATGATAATCATGAATATGTACTTTTAAGTGTTCTGTTAAGTCATTAATTTCTTTTGTTAAAAGAGCGATTTGTACTTCAGCAGAACCTGTATCATTTTTTCCTCTTGAAAACTCTGATACAATACTTGCTTTTTCTTCTTTTGTTAAAGCCATATTTTAATTTCCTTCCTTTCTTTTATTCACTAAATACTGAGTAAGGAGTCGGAAAATCTCCAAACTAAGTACCAGTAAGTAAATATTAGTATACTAGTATTTATGATTTTTTGCAAGCATTATTCGCACGAATTAATACTTTTATAGGTCCTTTATTCATCTCTACTACACCATCTATATCATAATCGTTGAAAGATGATAGTCCAAGAATAGTAATAGAATAGTCCTCACATGATAATATATGTTCTTTTCCTGGCATACTATTTAGAAGCTTATCTTTTTCTTTTTCTTCTATCCCTTCACTATTAAGTGCTTTTGTAATATCTAATATTTTTTCTGCTTCACTTTGGGTCGATACATTATTCATTCTAGTTAATATTAGATTTTTGGTCGCAAGATCTGCAAATTCTTCTGATAAAACCAATTTTATTTTTTCGCCTATTAATGACTGTTCTTTGCTTTCTATCACTTCTTCTAATAAATCTTCTTCTAGGTTTTCTTTCTCATAAATTCCACTTTCTAATAGTATACTTTTTCTACGTTGGAATTCAATTCTATCATCACAACTCATTAGCATTAAGATATATTTTTTATTTTTACTTTCTATGAATCTATCTTCTAATATCAATTGATATCTTAAGTCTTGCATGGAAAAACTATCTACATCTAGAAAAGTATTATAGACTTTTGCAAGGGACATTAGTTCCTCTTCTTCTTTATTTTCTGTTTCTAATGCTACTAATTTTTTTATAGAATTTGGTAATTCTCCCTCTTCTAGGATAGAATTAAAATTTGGAAAAGCATTTAATGCAAAGCTGATTACTTTTTTATTACATTTTGCATATTCTTTGGCAAGACATTCCAATAAATCATAAGTTTTTACACACTGATAGTCTGTAAAACTTGCTGGATATCTTCTTTTTATCACTTGAATAAATTCTTTAAAATTTTCATGTTCCATTCTTATAATACTATCATCATTGTGTTCTAGAATTACTTTTAAATTTTCTTGATATTCTTTCATATAATAGGTTCTATTTTTTTCTTCTAGTGCTAGTAGTCCTTCTATATCCGTTATCATATTCTCTTCTATAAATGACAATATATTTGTATCTGTTAATTGTTCTATTTGTTCTTCTTCTATTGCACCAAGTTGAATATCTTTTAATACTTGTTCTAGATTTTCATCAGAAAGACATTCTTCTATTTGTTTTAAGAGTTCTAATTTTCTCGATACTAGATCTTTTTTTTGTTCAGCTAGGCTTACTTTTAAAAATAAGATTTTCATTACATCTTCTTCTGTTTCTTTTAAATTTTTACATTCAAATACTCTATCTAGTGTCCATTTTTTTACTTCTTCTGGTAGATTTTCTAATGTTTCATATACTTTATGAAATGACCTAAAGGTCTTATTTCTTCTTGTCATGTATACTGCATTTTTTAAAGTGATGTTTTCGCACTTTACTTTTTCACTACTATTTTTTAATTTTGTTAATGTTTGATAGTTCTTATAGCCATCACTTAGTTCTTTTAGCAATTCTTTCATTTTTTCGCCTTCTTCTTTATTTCAGACTATTTTATATTACTCCTTTCTATTCGTCAATACTTTCTTTGCTATTATTTTTTCTTCTCTTCCTTCATAAATTGCTAGTAAATGATCTTTTTTATTTAATATTAAGCAAGGGCCTATTATTTTATTAGGATTTTTTAGAAATGCTCCGTTTTTTACTTTTTGTTCTTCTTTACTATCTACTATTATTTTAGGATAAGGAAGTGCTTGTTCTATTGGCAAGAGATGTATATTGCCAGTTTTTATATCTTCTATAGTACTAGATTCTTCTAGGCTAAAATGCCCTTGTTTTGTTCTTATTAATTCTGTCATTGTAGCATCTGTATTTAAAGATGAGGCAATATCTCGAATTAAGCTTCTAATATAACATCCCTTACTTACTATAGTACGAAAAGTAAAGGTATCTTTTTCTTGTTTTAATAGCTCTATTTCTTTTATAGTTACTTCTTTTTTAGGAGGTGTGACTTCTTTGTTTTCTCTTGCATATTCATATAATTTTTTTCCTTTTACTTTTACGGCAGAATAAAGGGGAACTTCTTGTATATATGTTTTTTTAAAACTTTTTATTTTTTCTTCTAAACACAAATTCTTAGGTGGAAGGTTTTCTTTTAATATTTTTCCTGTAATGTCTAAAGTATCTGTCTTTATACCTAATTTTGCCGTTGCTATGTATTCTTTATAGGTCGATGTTAACATTTCAGAAATTCTAGTTGCTGTTCCTATGGTTAGAACTAAAACACCTGTTGCTAGTGGGTCAAGTGTTCCTGTATGCCCTACTTTTTTGGTGTAGAGATACTTTCCTACTATATTTACTACATCACGTGAGGTCATATCTTTTTCTTTATTGATGATAAGGACTCCCGATAAGTCTTCATAGTATTCTTCTAGAGTTTTCGTTTCTTTTTCTAGTTTTTTGGCAAGTTCCACTCCTACATAGCGAATGTGCCATGGGCAATAGTCATGTCCTGTTACTTTTTCTTTTCCTTTTGGATATCTTTCAATAAAGCCGAAGTTTGTAAGATGGGGAGTAATATTTTCATAACTTTTTTTTCCTTCTTTGATCGAGAAGTCTATACAAAGTCCTGTCTGATGTTCTTCTTTCTCACTTATATTCTCATACCCTGCTACAATATCTATTTCTATATTTTCCTGTTGATATAAAAAATCTTTTAATTTTAAATATGCTTCATATGTTTTCTCCTCAACTTTTATTTCTTTTTCCATTATATTTTTTATTGTTACAAGAGTTCTATCTAAAAACATTTCCTCTCTTATTTTATATTTTTTATTCACTAATGCTTGATAATACATGTTAGATTTCCTTTCTAAATGGAGTTTAAATATTTGGTTATTATTTTTTCTTTACTACTATCTGTTAATAGAAAGGATAGTCTACCTTCGCTGTTTTGGGTATTTTCGATATGATTCTTTTCTAATAAATATTTTGTTCTTTTAGCAACGCCATTACTTCCATCTACAAATATTACTTCATGTCCTAAGGCTTTTGTAATTTCTTTTTCAATAAATGGATAATGGGTACATCCTAAGACAACTACTTCAATACTATCTTTTTCTATATTTTTAAATAGATTTTCTAAATAGATAGGAATTTTTTCTAGGTCATCTTTTTCGATTAACTCTGCTAGTCCATCACAGGCAAGAAGAGTACGTTTTTTTTGATGATACTTTTTATCTAGTTCCATTAATCTTTCACTTCTTATGGTACCAGGGGTCGCCATTACAAGAGTATTTTTTTCTTTATGGTAATCATAGGCAACTTTAATAGCTGGTTCTACTGCTACAAATAAAAATTCTTGATACTGTTTTCTTAAATAAGTAATTACTTGCGTACTTGCTGTATTACAAGCAATGATTACTAGTTTTACATTTTCTCTTAAAAAGACAAGCATAATACGATCTATAATTTTTATTAATTCTTCTTTGGTTTTATTCCCATAAGGATTATTTATTGAATCTGCATAATAAACATAATTTTCATGAGGAAGAAGTTTTTCTACTTTGTTTAAAATAGAAATTCCTCCAATACCAGAGTCTAGTATTCCAATTGGTCTTTTATCCATGTGATGCTTCCTACCTTTCTATTTTATTGTTTACTACTCTATTTATTATAAATTACTTTTCATATTTTCTTTTTTACTCGTCTTTCTTGACTCTTCTAAATATTCTTCCATAATCTTGTTCCCCTCCATTATTTTTTCAAG
>CAMNSB010000019.1 GCA_946554325.1 uncultured Mycoplasmatota bacterium | reverse complement strand
GACTTGATTCACTTTTTTTATATAGAAATGTTTCACATCTATTGTAACTCTACATTTTATTTTTGTGTTTTCTTTTAAGAGTAATGACATTTTATCAAAAATTAGGTATAATAGTTATAATAAAAGTTGGTGATATAAATGAATTATAATTATATATTTTATAGCATTTCTTTAATTATTGGAGTTGCGCTAATTATTTATTCTATTAAACAATTATTAAGATTTAAAAAAATGATAAAGACTGATGCTATTGTTTTAGGAAAACATAGTTTTATGGGAAGAGATAATTATGTTACACGAGTAGAATTTAATGTAAATGGTGTAGTTAGAGAATGTGATTTAAATTTTTATTCGGTATTATTTAAAAAAGGTAAAAAAATAAAAATCTATTATAATCCTGATAAATATTGGGAAATTGATTGCATGGCAGGAAATATTTTTACATTAATTTTGGGAATTTTATTTTTTGTCGGATCATTGTGTTTGTTTTTTGTAATGTAATTAATAATGGAGGTAATCATGAAAGAATTTTTTAAAGCACTTTTATATGTTTTCATTACTCAAATAGTTTGTTGGGGAATATTTACCCTATGCGATGAATTTCCTTTAATTAATCAAGATAATGCAGAATCCTTAGCGTTAACTATAGGTTTATTACTTTCATTAATTATATTAATTTTATATTTTGTATTTGTTAAAGTGATTATCAATAAGAATAAATTGAATTCTAAATTATTTAATGTATTTCTAATTTCTTTATGGATAGTTATATCATTATTAAATTCATATATTTTTACAAGCTTAGTTGATGAAGGAGTATTACACTACTGTGAATCATATGGTTGGAATTGCTTTTTGAATGGTATTGAGTATGTCATGTATGGAATATTATTAGTTGTAGTTTCATTGGTTATAATCCTATGGAAAATATTTAGTGGAATTTATAGATTTTTTAAAAAGAGGAGTTTTTTTGTTATCAAAGAGGAGTTTTTTTGTTATCAAAATCATATTGATTAAGAGATAAGTATATGATAAGATAATCAGTTAGAAAAGAGGAAACTTATGAAGAATACATTTACTTTAATAAAAGAAGGAAGAACAAAAAGGATAAGTCAATTAAAACATGATTTATTTTCTTGTGGAGATAAGGCATATACATTGACGCTAGATGCATTAAAAAGAAAAGAGTATCAAATATTAGAGGATGTAGAACTACTTTATTTTAAAAACTTTAATTTTAATGACACGATTCGTTTTAGTTGTCAAAATAAAGAAACCATACTAATGCTAGAAAATTGTAGTTTTTCAAAAGCGACCAACTTTCATGGTGGGTCTGTCGTGATTTCTTCTCCAGAATTTAGTAGAGCATTCCCTACCGTTGATTTCTTTGGAAATAAAGAAGTAGAACTATACTTAGACGATGAAAAATTAGGAAGTGATACTCCCCTTTATAATCTAAATGGAGATATAGATTCATTGTTTGTTACAGGAAATATGAAAGACTCCTTTCTATCAAGAAGAGGTAGGATTAATAATTTGCAAATAAAAAATTTGTCAGTATTATCTCAGCACAGACTTAATAATTTAGAATGGTTAAATGCCCAAAATATAAAAATAGAAGATAGTATCATCACCACCTGGGATATGAAACCTTATTGTAAAAATTTAGAAATAAAAAATAGTAGACTAGAAAGATGTTTTTTGCATTTAGAAAACTCAAAAGTAAAGCTTGACAATGCCAAATTTTCTCAAATAAAACTTCCAAATGGAATGCTCTTTGAGACAACAGATGAATTATGTTTTAGTGCCTATAATAGTGAAAGCACAGGAAATAAAAAGCTAGCAAAGTTAGGTTTTCTATCAGCATTAAAAGCAGTAGAACAAAAAGCGATAATAGGCTGCGAAGAGAAAAAAGAAACCATTACTACAGAAGTAGAGGAAAGATACGAGGGATATCAAGAGGCTTGTCAGCAAAGATTAGATTACAATTTAGAAAGAAAAGACTTCTATGTAAGAAAAGTGATGGAATGTCAATCTGTATTGAATAGAATAGAAGAAGAGAAAGTAAAAATCGCAGAAAATGTAGAGAAAAGTTTAAAGAAACAAAAAGTAAAAACAATGATTGCTTCTACAACAATGAAAAAGTAAAAATATAGTTAAAAATTTAACTATTTTTTTGTTTTGATAAAAGAAAAAATATGATATGATAAGAGAAATATTTCTAGGAGGAAGGACATGGGACAAATTACATGGATGAAGAATGATAAAATAAAAACAATGAGAGAGTTTACTTATTTCTTTTTTGGACATGAGGAAGCTTGTAAGCTGACTTCTAAAAATCCATTCATGGGTGATCAGTATATAGTACCAGAAGATATAGATTTACTGCATTTGAAAAAAGTTTCTTTACCAGAAATGACTTTTGAGTGCTTGAATGAGAATACAATATTAATTTTAGAAGATTGTAACTTTGGAGTGCGAACTAGATTTAAACAAGGAAATATTATAATAGAACACCCAAGAAAAAATAAAAATACAAAAGGAGCTCCTACAATTAGGTTCGAAGATACAGAAAATGTAGAATTAATCCTATTAAAAGAGGCTTCACCATATTCTAGAGACTGGGACTATATACTAGATGGCGTAAGTACACTTTCAGTTACAGGAGATGCAAAAGATGCAACAATTTTTATAAGTAGTCATCAAGAGAGATTACAGAGTATAAAACTAAATAATGTACATAGTCTATCACTTAGTTGGCTAGAAGCAAAAAAAATAGAAGTAGAAAATAGTGAAATAACACTAAGATCTACTATTGAAACAAAACAGTTACATGTAGTAGAAAGTACTATCACTGCTCCTTGTTTTGAAGTAGAAGGTGAAGTAGAAATAAAAAATTCTAAAATTAAGAGTCATAGAGTCGCAATAGAAGGTAATGTTTATACACCTAAAAATGGAGAACTTGTCTTTTCAGATGAGAAAGAAGAAAATGGAAACATATCAGTTGCATGTGCAAATTTAATATCGGATTTAAAAGTCATTAGTATGGAGGCAACAAATACATGTAGAGTACAAGAAGAGAATATAAAACAACAAGTAGAGAAAAGATATGAAGAAAAAATCTTGCAACATGAAAAAGAAATAGCATCAGCACAAGACTATCAAGAGTATTATGCAAATTTAATTGTAGAACAACAAGTAGCAATTTCTGATATAAATAGAGAAATAGATACGAAAATGGAAAATATTAAGGATGGTCTAGCAAAACAAAAAATAAGAACAGTAGTACCAAAGAAATAAGGAAAACGGATATTTAAAATGAAAGAGGGTGGATTAAATACAAACGATTGACTATATAAAAAATGGTAAAGAAGGAAAAATAAGTAGAATAAACTATGCCTTGTTTGGAAAAAACATATATTCTGTGAGAGAAGCACATTGTGGAGAACTAGAGTATCATGTTTCAGAAGATATAGAACTGCTACATTTAAAGAACTTTAGATTTGCAAATTCAGTAAGTTTTTTCATAAAAAATAAAGATACGATATTCATACTAGATTATTGCTGTTTCTCAAATAAATTTGTAGTACAAAATGGAAATGTAGCCATCTATGCACCGTCTTATAGTAATTCTGAAACCAATATACAATTTATGGATAGTGAGTATGTAGAATTAAATTTAGAAGATAATAAGATAAAAAATAATAAAAAAGAAAGATCTAGACCATATGCATATCGTATAACTGGAGGAAAGGAACTAGAAATGACAGGGGACGCCTCTAAAACAAGGATAGCTGTAGAAACGAAGAAAATGTCCAAAGTCACAATGAAAAATATAGAATCTCCAAGTATATTTTTAAGTCATGTAGATGAAATGAGAATATTAAATGCATGTATAAAAAGAGATTTCAAAATAAGTTCATGTAATATTGAGTATAAAAAATTGTATGTCGAAAATAGTACATTATATACACCAGGTGATGAAATTAGATTAAAAGCAGAAGAAAAGGTACAAGTGAAGGACACTATTGTAAAGTCGCCTCTCATTTACCTACCAAATGGAAGAACATATGTAAAAATGCAAGAATTAGAGTTTTCAAGTACAGAAGAAAATGCATCAGGAAATCTCTTATCATCACGTCTTGACCTAATTTCTTGCTTAAAGAGAATAGGTGCCAAAGCAGAAGATGAATGTAAAAAGGAATTAGAAAGTACAAAAATGGAAGAGGAGTACTTTCAATTAGGAGAACCAATACTAGAAGAAATAATAAATGCTGAAAATAGAATTAAGTATTATGAAGATTTCATTGCAACAAGTGAAGAATCCTTATGTGAAATAGATAATAGCCATGAACAAGAAGTGAATTTAAAACAAAATGAGTTTAAAAAACAAAAAATTAAGAGTATTATAAAATAGCCGAACAAGGAGCAAGAAATAAAAATTCTTGTTTTCTTTTTCTGTTCGATTGCATAAAACGAAATTTTGTTCTATAATAATGGCAAGAGGTGAGAAAATGAAAGAACGGATTATTTTTCATATTGATGTCAATAATGCTTTTTTATCCTGGAGTGCTGTTCTTCTTTTAAAACAAGGGTACAAACAAGATATTAGGAAAATCCCATCTATTATTGGAGGAGATGAGAAAAAAAGACACGGAATCGTCCTGGCAAAGTCCCCAGTTGCCAAAAAATTTGGAGTAGTAACAGCAGAAACCTTATATTCTGCCAAAAAGAAGTGCCCTCCCTTACAAATTTTCCCACCAAACTATGAATGGTATTATGAAAAATCAAGGGAGCTTATGAAATATTTATCAAAGTACACCCCCGTTATGGAACAATTCTCAGTTGATGAATGCTTCCTAGACATGACAGGAACTTCTTATTTATATAATGATTATATATCTTTGGCTTATAAGATGAAAGACGAAATAAAAAATAAATTTGGGTACACAGTAAATGTTGGAGTAGCAAATAATAAACTTTGTGCAAAAATGGCATCAGACTTTGAAAAACCAGATAAGGTACATACTCTATTTAAAAATGAAATAAAAGAAAAATTATGGCCACTACCAGTAGGGGATTTATTTATGGTTGGAAAGAAAACATCATTAGAACTTCAAAATCTAAATATTAAAACAGTAAAAGATTTAGCAGAAGCAAACGACTCCTTATTATATAAACATTTCAAAAATCAAAGTGCTTATTTAAAAGAGGCGGCAAATGGAATAGACTCATCTCCCGTAGAGATGCGCTCTAGCAAAAATGAAAGTATTAGTATTTCTGAAACACTTCCTTATGACTATGAAGATGAAGAAAAATTAAAAGAAGTCCTGTTCCGTCAAACAGAAGAAGTAGCAAGAGAACTTCGCTATAAAAAACAATACACAAAAACAGTTGCAGTTATTTTTAAAAATAATAGATTTATAAGTTATTCTGCTCAAACAGGACTCTTTAATGCAACAGATAAAACAGAAGAAATTTATAAAAGTGTAAAAGAAGTATTTGAAAAAAACTGGAGGCAAGACCCCCTTCGCTTAATTGGAGTTCGCCTTGCAAATCTTACCGAAAAACGAGAAAAACAATTATCTCTTTTTGAAGAGGCTAATGAAAACGAAGAGGAAGACAAAATTCAAAAAACACTAGACGATATTAATAGAAAGTATGGAAGTACTAAGATTGCCCCAGCTTCTCTAAAATTACTAGGAGAACAAAAAAATAAAAATAAGTATAAAAAATATGAGTAATAAATATTTTGACAGAAAGTATAAGGCTATTTAAAATAAATAGAAAAAGAAGTGAAAGAATGAAAAAACCAGTAATTGGAATTGTTGCAAAGCCAAGTATTGAACAAGATATGTGGCATTATATGGAAGTAGTAGATGATATTAGACTAGCTCTTTCAAAAAATAATGCTTTAGCACTAGGTATTTTACCACCAGAACAAAGAATATAAAATAGTAGCAATGTGTCCTGATGACAATAATGTAGAAGCAGTAGAACTTCCTGATAAAAGATTTGTAATGGGAGTAAAGTGGCACCCAGAACTAATGGAGTCAATGAATCCGCTATTTGAAGAATTTGTAAAAGCTTGTGATGCAAGAAAAATAGAACACAAAAGCACATCATTTACCATCCAGAGCTAAAAATATATTACCAGTAGCAGATGAAAGTTTAATAGAGAGTTACAATAAAACATCAAAAAAGTGACAATAAGAAGTATTTATGGTATGATTATTGCAGATAATGAAAAGAATCGAACTTCTTTGAAATATTAATGCGTACTAACTGACACAATTAAAACAAAATATCCAAATGCAAACCTAGAAATATCTGATAAATAGTTTGAAAAAACATACGAATGGATAAAAAAATAATGAAAAAACTACAACACCAAGTAAAAGAAATATATTAATGTATTTGGGAAAAGAAGTATGATAAAAAATGGGAGGATAAATGTGATAAATGTAACAAATATTTCAGAAAATTTTAATAAATATAAAGATGATATAATAAATCTTTTGGTAGATTATTATGGTCAAGAAAATTATGATTTAATCACAGAAAGAATTGACCGTACATACATTGATTTTTCAAGTACTCCAACCGATGATTTCTGGTATGCAGAATTTCATGATAGTGAAATTAGCACCTCAGATAAATCAATAATTAGAGAAAGATACGAATCATATAGAAAAGTAGAAAACCAAGCATCGGACAAAAAGAAAAATTTATTATCTAAGTATGCTTTCGAAAAGCTGTCAATAGATGGTACTACTGCCAATGAAAAGATTTCGTTTCTATTTTTAAGTAGTTGGATTAATGCATTTAGTTCTAAAAGCATGGCTTTATTAAACAATGATACTGTTGCTACTTCTATAAAAGAAAGTATAAAAAATGACCAAGATAGTGTGAAACGTCTTTGCGATTCATATGGGATCAAGAACCCTAACTTTCCTGCTGATATAATAGACGATATAATAGATTATAAAGAAAAACTTCAATTAAATGCACAAGCATATATCATAGCAAAGTCTCAATATGGAAAAGAAATATTTAATAACATCAAAAACGAATGGGATATTGAATTGGAACCAATTACATTAAGCACTATTGCCTTTTTGGAAACAAATTCGGGTGGCTTTGCTGGAAATATAATGTTTCCACCAGAGTATCATCTTCCTATTTATCATTTTATTAGAGTACCAGTAACCAATTTGCTCAATAGTGGTCTAAAATCAATAGACGTTAATGTTATACATGAGTTAGTTCATGAGTGTGAAACAAAGGACATGATGGTAGGAATAGCCAATAAAGGAATAATAAATGAAGTACGTACTCAAAAAATAGCAATACAAATTACAAAAAAAATGCATGAACAAGGAATATTTATATATGACAATCCTGATGATTGTAGAATTGAAGGAGAAAGTACATATGAAGGATTATTTCCGATAACAGAAGATTTCATAGACAAATATGAAAATACGATTTCAAACTGTGCTATTAATAATGAAGGAGATAAATTAACAGAATATTTTGGAGAGTCATGGAATAGGTATTGTGAGTATATTAATAAAACTTATAACGACGCCTTCCCTTTGCTTAAGTATGGCGAACAATCACAAATTCAAATAGATGCTGAGGTACTTAGTATAATAAATGATATGGAACAAAACTATAATAACTATAATAATAGAAAGGAAGGAACAAAATATGTTTAAAGATTTGATTCAAATAACCATTTCCTATTCAGTCTTCAATATGCATCATTTATTAATTATCAATAATAAAGATCATACAATTTCCCTTGATAAAAAATGTATAACACTTCCTTCAAATGAATTTTTTGATTTTACAGATGCACTTTTAAGAATCATACGAGAATGGGAAAATAAAGAGGATAGTGAAAATCCAAACACCTTGCTTTTCATAAAAATGAAAATTGTTGAAAATAAGAAGGAATACCCTTTATATGTTCGCTATGTTCCTAATAATTTCAATGATTTTTTAGAGTTAATAAATAAAATTCCATTTCAAAACATCTAAATTATCTCTTAATCACGATAATGCTGGAAACCATGATGCTAATAAAAATTGCATTACTACTTTTGCAGAGCGAGGATGAATAGCAGAGCAGGATGTACAAACAATAAAAAACTATATGTGGGATCACAGCATTAGAGATAGAAGAAAAGATATAAGTCTAAGAAAAATAGAAATAAATATGACAAAATCTGTATAAAAATCACATTAGAGTAATAAAAAGGAATAGGTAGCCCTTTATTTCTTTTTTTAGTGCAACAAAAATAAAGTGAAAAAAATACAAAAAACGCTTGCAAAATAAAGAAATGACGTGCTATAATTAAATACGTGTGACTGCTTAGATGTGTGAGGTTGCTGATACACCAGGTTAAGTTGCTAACTAGTTATCAGGTTATTTGCACGGAGCAAGTCTATACTAGATATAGGCGAAGGGAGGATTCAAAATGTCAACAGCAAAAGTTCGCATTCGTATGAAAGCATATGATCACAGAATACTTGACAATGCTGTAACAAAGATTGTAGAAACAATTAAAAGATCAGGTGGAGAAATCTCAGGTCCAGTACCACTTCCAACTGAAATTGAAAAATTTACAATTCTAAGAGCTGTTCACAAATATAAAGATAGTCGTGAACAATTCGAAATGCGTACACACAAAAGACTAATTGATATCAAAAATCCTAGCAAGGAAACAATCGATGCCTTAGCGCATTTAGATTTACCTAGCGGAGTAGATATAGATATCAAGACAAAATAATTTAGGAGGAAATAATAATGAAAGGAATCTTAGGTAAAAAAGTCGGAATGACACAAGTGTTTACTAAAGAAGGTAAACTAATTCCGGTTACTGTTATTTCAGTAGAACCAAATGTGGTGACACAAATCAAAACAGTAGAAAAAGATGGTTATGTTGCTATTCAACTTGCAACTGAAACAAAAAGAACAAAACTTAGCAATAAACCAGAACAAGGTCATGCCAAAAAAGCTGGCACTGAGCCTAAGCGCTTCTTAAGAGAAATTAGAGGAGTAAACGTAGAAGATTACACATTAGGACAAGTGGTTAATGTAGATATCTTCGAAGAAGGAGAAATTGTTGATGTAACAGGAACAAGTAAAGGTAAGGGGTACCAAGGTGTTATTAAACGTCACAATCAATCTCGTGGACCTATGGGACATGGTTCACAATACCATAGAGGTGTAGGTTCTCTTGGAACAATGAGACCAATGCATGTACTAAAAGGTAAAAAGCTTCCTGGGCAAATGGGAAATGTACAAAGAACAGTACAAAACCTAGAAATCGTTGCAATTGATACTGAAAATAGTTTGATTTTAATTAAAGGTAACGTTCCAGGACCAAAGAAATCATTAGTTATCATCAAAACAGCTGTTAAAAAGCCAAATGCTAAAAATGAAAAAGCAGATTTAATTACTTATATTGAAGAAAAAGTAGAAGAGTCTGTAAATGAAGAAGTAGCAGAGAATACTACAGAGGTAGAAGGCGAAGAAGTAAAAGAAGAAACAAATGAAACAGATGGAACAGATAGAACAGCTGAAATAGAAGAAGAAAAATCATCACAAGAGTAGTAGAAAAACAAAATAAAGTTTTACAGGTTATAAATAATGTGATGAAAGGAGGAGAAAAGGTATGAAAAAAATAGATCTTTTAAACCTTAAAGGTGAAAAAATTAATGATATCAAACTAAATGAAGAAATTTATGGAATTACTCCAAATGATAAAGTTTTATATGATGCAATTATTCTAACACAAGCATCTCTAAGACAAGGTACACATAGTACAAAAAACCGCTCTGAAGTAAGAGGTGGAGGAAGAAAACCTTGGAGACAAAAAGGAACGGGTCATGCTCGTCAAGGTTCTATCCGCTCAGTTCAATGGGTAGGTGGTGGACGTTATGGAACACCAGTACCAAGGGATTATAGTAAAAAACAAAATAGAAAAGAAAGAAAGCTAGCATTAAAGTCTGCTTTAGCGCATAAAGCACAAGATAATGAAATTATGGTAATAGAAGAAATCATCTTTACAACACCAAAGACAAAAGAAATGGTTTCATTATTAAATACATTAAAGTTAGACGATAAAAAAGTGTTAATTGTAATGGATAACGAGTCTTATGAAGAAAATGTAATCCTAGCAGCAAGAAATCTTCAAAATATTGCACTAATTTATGCTGACGAAATCAATGTATTAGACCTAGTAAATTCTGATATAGTGCTAGTAACTGAAAAAGCATTATCACAAATTGAGGAGGTGCTTCGTTAATGGATACTAAATATTTAGATATTATTAAAGCACCAGTAATTACTGAAAAATCACAAAATTTGAGTTCTATGGGGAAATATGTATTCCTAGTAGACCCAAAAGCAAATAAAACAGAAATTAAAAGTGCTATTGAAAAACTATTTAATGTAAAAGTAAAAAACATTTCTACATTAAATGTAAAACCTAAAAAGAAGAGAGTTGGACGTTACGCTGGAATGACAAACCGTGCTAAAAAGGCAATTGTTACTCTAGAAGAAGGCCAAACAATCTCACTTGGTTAAGGAGGATGAATTATGGCAATTAGAAATTATAAGCCAACGACACCTGGCCGCCGTAAAATGAGTACACTAGTAAATGAAGAACTAACAAAATCTACTCCTGAAAAAAGTCTTACTGTTCGTATGCAAAAGAAAAGTGGACGTAATAATCAAGGAAAGATTACAGTTCGTCATCAAGGTGGCGGTGTAAAAAGAAAATACCGTATCATTGATTTCAAAAGAAACAAGTTAGAAGTACCTGGTGTTGTAGCAAGCATTGAATACGACCCAAATAGAACAGCAAACATTGCATTAATCAACTATAAAGATGGAGAAAAAAGATATATTCTTGCTCCAAAGGGATTAAAAGTAGGTGCTGAAATATCTGCAGGTGAAAATGCCGATATCAAAGTAGGAAATGCCTTACCACTGATGTCAATTCCAGTTGGTACAATGGTACATAACATTGAACTTCGCCCTGGAAAAGGAGGAGAACTAGCAAGAAGTGCTGGTGCTTCTGCTCAAATTCTTGGACGTGAAGGTAACTATGTAATGTTGAGGCTTTCTAGTGGAGAACAAAGAAAAGTACTTGGAACTTGTATGGCAACAATTGGTGAAGTAGGAAACGAAGATGCATCATTAGTAAAATTAGGAAAAGCAGGACGCAAACGTCATATGGGAATTCGCCCAACAGTTCGTGGTTCTGTTATGAACCCTAATGACCATCCACATGGTGGTGGTGAAGGACGTGCACCAATCGGACGTAAAGCACCAGTAACCCCTTGGGGTAAACCTGCACTTGGATATAAGACACGTAAGAAAAAACAATCTGATAAGTTTATTGTACGTCGTCGTAATGGTAAATAGGAAAGGATGATTAAAAATGGCTAGAAGTCTAAAAAAAGGCCCTTATGTAGATGCAAAACTATTGAAAAGGGTAAAAGAATTAAATAAGTCTGGAAAAAAAGAAGTCATTAAAACATGGTCACGCCGTTCCACTATTTTTCCTGATTTTATAGGACATACATTTGCTGTTCACAACGGTAAAGAGTTTATACCAGTTTATGTTACAGAAGACATGGTTGGGCATAAATTAGGAGAATTTGCATTAACTCGTAAATTTGGTGGACATGGTTCTGACAAGAAAAAATAAAAATAATGACTAGGAGGAAATTGTATGGAAGCAAGAGCAATCGCAAAATCACAAAGAACATCTCCTATTAGAACTAGAATTGTAATTGATACAATCCGTGGTAAAGATGTAAGTGATGCGTTAACCATATTAGATAATATGAACAAAAAGTCAGCTAGACTAATCAAAAAAGTACTAGAATCAGCAATTGCCAATGCCGTAAATAATGAAGGTGCAGACGCTACCACATTATATGTAAAAGAAGCAAGAGTAGATGCTGGTCCAGTAATGAAACGTGTAAAAATTGATTCACGTTCACATACAAA
Source organism: uncultured Mycoplasmatota bacterium (assembly GCA_946554325.1). Taxonomy (GTDB): domain Bacteria; phylum Bacillota_I; class Bacilli_A; order RF39; family UBA660; genus MGBC119817. The sequence continues at coordinate 10,765 of CAMNSB010000019.1, read as the reverse complement.
AAGAAATGATAAAAGAACTAGTCACATTGTAATAACAGTGGCTACAAAATAGTAGAAGGAGGGATACGCATGGGACAAAAAGTAAATCCTAATGGACTTAGGCTTGGCATCAATAAAGACTGGGAAGCAAAGTGGTATGCAAATAAAAGTAACTTTTCAGATAAATTATTAAAAGATATTAAAATCCGTAAATTTTTTGAAAAAAACTTAAAGAATGCTGGAATTGCAAAAGTTGAAATTGAGAGAAATGCTAAGAGATGCGAAGTAATTGTACATACATCAAAACCTGGTGTCATGATTGGCCGCGGTGGAGAAGAAATTGAAAAATTAAAGAAAAAGCTATCTAAGATAGCAGACGAAAATGTACAAATTTCCATCGTTGATATCAAAAAAGCAGATATCAATGCTCAATTAGTTGCTGACTCTATTGCAAATCAAATCAGTAACAGAGCATCATTCCGTATGGCTCAAAAACGTGCAATTAGAAATGCAATGAAAGCAGGAGCTAAGGGAATTAAAACAAGTGTATCTGGACGTCTAGGTGGTGCAGATATGGCACGTAGCGAAGGATACACAGAAGGAACAATTCCACTACATACTTTAAGAGCAGATGTTGACTATGCAACTTCAGAAGCAGATACAACATTTGGTAAAATTGGAGTAAAAGTATGGATTTATAAAGGAGAAATTCTTCCTTCTAAAAAAGGTAAAGGAGGTAAGTAAGTATGTTAATACCATCAAGAACAAAATATCGTCGTGTTCATAGATTACCTCATGAGGGAAAGTCACGTGGAAACCGTGAACTATCTTTTGGAGAATACGGTCTTCAAGCAAAAGAAGGAGCTTGGATTACAGCAAATCAAATTGAAGCAGCTCGTATTGCAATGACTCGTTATATGAAACGTGGTGGTAAAGTATGGATTAATATCTTCCCACATATGCCACTTACGAAAAAACCAATTGGTACTCGTCAAGGAAAAGGTAAAGGTAATGTCGAAGGATGGGTTGCAGTCGTAAAAGAAGGTAAAATCATGTTCGAAATTGCTGGAGTTTCAGAAGAAATTGCTCGTGAAGCTCTACGCCTAGCCTCTCACAAGCTACCAGTTGCCACAAAATTTGTAAAGAAAGAAAATGGTGGTGAGTAATATGAAGGTAAAAGAAATTAGAGAATTATCAACAGAAGAAATTAATGCAAAAATTAAAGAAACAAAAGAAGAATTATTTAACCTACGTTTCCAACAAGCAACAGGAAACCTAGAGAAACCTTCAAGAATTAGAGAATTAAGACACACCGTTGCCAGAATGAAAACCGTTCTAAAAGAACGTGAGATAAATGAATAGGAGGTAGACGATGGAAAAAAAGGTTAAAAAAGAACTTGTCGGAAAAGTAGTAAGCGCGAAAAACGATAAGACAATCACAGTTTTAGTAGAAACATATAAAAAACATCCATTATATCATAAAAGAGTAAAAGACTCTAAGAAATATACTGTTCATGATGAAACAAATAAAGCAAAAGTTGGAGATACCGTAAGAATTGTCTCAACAAGACCAATCTCAAAAACAAAACATTTCTATTTAAAAGAAATCGTAAAAGAAGCAGTTATTGTATAACAAGTGCGAAGGAGGAATAATCTATGTTACAACAAGAAAGTAGGTTAAAAGTTGCTGATAACTCAGGCGCAAAAGAATTATTAGTAATTCGCGTACTAGGTGGAAGTAAAGTAAAAACCGGTAATATTGGAGACGTAGTAGTAGGAACTGTAAAAAATGCAATTCCCAATTCTAACGTACCAAAGGGAAAAGTTGTAAAAGCAGTTATCGTTCGTAGCCGTCAAGGCGTGCGTAGAGACGACGGAAGCTACATCAAATTCGATGATAACGCTTGTGTCATCATTAAAGATGACAAGAGTCCAGTAGGTACTCGTATTTTTGGACCAGTAGCAAGAGAACTTCGTGACAAAGACTATATGAAAATCGTATCTTTGGCTAAAGAAGTACTATAAGGAGGATAATATGAACTTTAAAGTAGGAGACAAAGTTGTAGTTATCGCTGGTTCTGATAAAGGAAAAGAAGGAAAAATCATTAAAACATTAAGAAGTGAAAACAAAGTCGTTGTAGAAGGTGTTCACATTGTAAAAAAACACCAGAAAAATGACGGTCAAGGAAATGGTGGAATTCTTGAGATAGAAGCCCCAATTCACGTATCTAATGTAATGATAGTAGACCCTAAGACAAAAAAAAGAACTAGAATAGGACATACAACTGATAAAGATGATAAAAAAATAAGAATAACAAAAAAATCAAACGAAAAGCTTGATTAGTGGAAGGAGGGTAATATATGAACCGCCTAAAAGAAAAATACTTAAATGAAGTAGTTCCAAGTTTAATGAAGAAACATAATTATAAATCAATTATGGAAGTTCCAAAATTAGAAAAAATCGTAATCAATATGGGAGTGGGTGATGCTACTAGTAATTCTAAGTTATTAGATGCAGCTGTCTCTGACCTTGAGAAAATCTCAGGTCAAAAACCAGTAATTACAAAAGCAAAAAAATCAATCGCTGGATTTAAAGTAAGAGAAGGTCAAGCAATCGGATGTAAGGTTACATTACGTGGAGAAAATATGTATAATTTTATGGACAAATTGATTGCAATCGGACTTCCTCGAGTTAGAGATTTCCGCGGTGTAAGTCCAAAATCATTTGATGGACGTGGAAACTATACAATGGGAATTAAAGAACAATTAATTTTTTCTGAAATTGATTATGATGATGTAGTAAAAGTGCGTGGAATGGATATCGTATTCGTAACCACTGCAAAAACGAATGAGGAATCATTTGATTTATTAAATGAACTAGGAATTCCTTTTAGAAAGTAATTGGAGGAGAAAATGGCAAAGAAAAGTATGATAGCAAAAGCTAATAAAAAACAAAAGTACAAAGTACGTGAATATACGCGTTGTGCTCGTTGTGGAAGACCTCATGCAGTGATGAGTAAATTCGGAATATGCCGTATTTGCTTCCGTGAATTAGCTTATAAAGGACAAATACCAGGAATTAAAAAATCAAGTTGGTAATTGGAAAGGAGGAGACTTTATGGCAGTAGTAACAGATACTATAGCAGATATGTTAACACGTATCCGTAATGCAAACCAAATGCGTTATGAAGAAGTGCGTGTACCAGCATCTAACTTAAAGAAAGAAATTGCTCGTATCTTAAAAGATGAAGGATTTATTAAAGACTATAAATTAGAAAAAAATGATGTTCAAGGAACTCTAATTCTAACTCTTAAATATACAGAGAAAAAAGAAAGAGTTATCACTGGACTTAAAAGAATTTCCAAACCAGGACTTCGCGTTTATGCTAGAAATGACGAAATTCCTAAAGTGTTGAATGGACTTGGAATTGCAATTCTATCAACATCTAAAGGAATTATGACAGATAAAGAAGCTCGTAAACAAAATATAGGTGGAGAAGTTCTAGCTTATATTTGGTAATAAGAACAAGAATTTGAAACCCACAACTTGTGGTAAATTTAAAATGAAATAGGAGGTGTCTTATGAGCCGTATTGGAAAACGTATTATTGTAGTTCCAGAGGGAGTAACAGTGAGTGAGGAAAACGGAGTTGTGACAGTTACAGGACCAAAAGGAACACTAGAACAAAAAATGCTAAAAGATATTACTATGACACAAACAGATAACAATATTACACTAGACCGTAAGAATGAAGCAGCTAAAGCAATGCACGGAACAATGAATGCATTAATTCAAAATATGATTAAAGGTGTAAAAGATGGTTTCGAAAAAGAATTAGAAATTATCGGTGTTGGTTATCGTTTCAATGTGCAAGGTAAAAAATTAGTAATCAATGCTGGATATTCTCATCCAGTAGAAATGATGGTACCAGAAGGACTTACAGTAGAAGCAAAAAGCAATACTGAGATCACCATTAAAGGTATTGATAAAGTAGCCGTTGGTGAATTCGCTGCCAACGTTAGAAAGGTGCGAAAACCTGAACCTTACAAAGGAAAAGGAATTCGTTACAAAGATGAACACGTTCGTCGTAAAGAAGGAAAGAAAGCTGCTTAATAAGTAGGAAGGAGAAAATATTATGATAAAAAAAGAATCTCGTAATAGCATGCGTGTAGTTCGTCATGAGCGTATTCGTAATAAGATTTCAGGAACAGGTCTTATTCCAAGACTATGTGTATTTAGATCAAATACTGGAATTTATGCACAAATCATTGATGATGAAACAAAAAACACACTAGTTGCCGCTTCCTCATTAGACAAAGATTTAAAACTAAACAACGGAAGTAATGTAGAAGCAGCCAAAGTAGTAGGAGAATCTATCGCTAAAAAAGCAGTAGCAAAATCTATTACGAAAGTAGTATTTGATAGAGGTGGCTACCTTTATCATGGTCGTGTAAAAGCTCTAGCAGAGTCAGCACGCGAAAATGGATTAGAATTCTAATAGGAGGTTAATATGCAAAGAAAAACACAAGACCCAAAAGCAAAAGAGTTTGAAGAATTAGTAGTTGACATCAAAAGTGTTGTTAAAGTTAACAAAGGTGGACGTCAAAGAAGATTCTCAGCAACTGTTGTAATTGGGGACAGAAAAAGTCGTGTTGGATTAGGTACAGGTAAAGCAAATGAAGTACCTGATGCAATCAAAAAGGCAATTCAAGATGCCAATAAAAATATGATTAAGATACCTCTAATTGATGGAAGAACAGTGGCACACGAAGCCATTGGAACAGCAGGAGCTGCTCGTGTTATTTTAAAACCAGCCCCACGTGGTACTGGTGTAATTGCCGGTGGTTCAGTACGTGCTGTCCTAGAATTAGCAGGAGTACGTGATATTGTTTCAAAGTCCCTTGGAGCAAGAACAAAACTAAATATGGCAACTGCTGCCCTTAACGCACTAAAATCAATGAAAACGCCAGAAGAAGTTGCAAAACTTCGTGGAAAAACAGTAGAGGAGATATTAGGATAATGAAATTACATGAATTAGAAAAAAATATCGGCGCTACTCATAAAAGAAAACGTGTAGGTAACGGCCCAGGTAGCGGACTTGGAAAAACATGTGGTCGTGGACAAAAGGGACAAAATGCACGTAGTGGTGGTGGAGTATCCCCAGTATTTGAAGGTGGACAATTACCACTATATAGAAGACTTCCAAAAAGAGGATTCTCAAATCATATGTTTAAAAAAGTGTATGCTGTAATCAATATTTCAGACTTAAATCGTTTTGAAAATGGTACAGTAGTAACACCAGCTTTATTAAAAGAAGCAGGAATCATAAAAAAAGAATTAAGTGGAATTAAGGTTTTAGGTGAAGGAACACTAGAAAAGAAACTCACAATTCAAGCACATAAGTTTTCAAGTAGTGCCCTAGAAAAGATCAAAGCAAGTGGAAGTAAAGCTGAGGTGATCTAATATGTTTAAAACCATGAAGCAATTATTTGCATCCAAGAATAAAGATTTACGAAAAAGAATCTATTTCACACTTGGAGCATTAATGATCTTTATACTTGGAACATCAATAAGAGTACCAGGTACCAAAGATTTAACAAGTAATTTAGGTTTCTTAGAGCTAATAAACACAATGGGTGGAGGGGCTTTAAAGAACTTCTCGATATTTGCTTTAGGGGTTATGCCTTATATTACGGCATCTATTATTATTCAACTATTACAATTAGATATTATTCCATATTTTTCTGAGCTTGCAAAACAGGGGCATACAGGAAGACAAAAAATCAATCAAATCACAAGGTATATGGGAATTGCATTTTCCTTTATTGAAGGTTATGCCTTTGCTTTTGCTTTCATCGGAAAAAGTGGAGACCCAATGAAATATCTATATATCGCTACAGTTCTAACAGCAGGAACAGCTTTCCTATTATGGTTAGGAGACCAAATTAGTCAAAAAGGAATTGGTAATGGAATTAGTATGATTATTATGGCAGGAATTATTGCAACACTTCCTCAAATGTTTATTACAGCCTTTCAAGGTCTTGTAACATTTGGAGATTTACAAGCAACAATCCTAGGAGTAACAAAATTTGCATTGTTCGCCCTTGTCTATTTTGTAATTGTAATTGGAGTGATATTCGTTCAAGAATCAGAACGGCGAATCCCAATACAATATGCCAATAAATCAACAAGTGCATATGGAGCCAACCAATCATTTATGCCAATTAAAATTAATACTGCAGGAGTTGTGCCAGTCATTTTTGCATCAAGCTTAATGGCTGTTCCTGGAATTATTTCGGGATTTATAAACAAAGAGGGATTTACCTTGTTTGTACAAAAGTATTTAACATACACAACACCAGTTGGATTCTTAATCTATGTAGTACTAATTTTCTTCTTTGCTTACTTTTATACCTTTATCCAATTTAAACCAGAAGAGTTTGCTAAAAACTTACAACAAAATGGTGGATATATTCCAGGTATTAAGCCAGGAGAAGAAACAGAAAAACATATTAATAAAGTATTATCAAGACTTACTGTACTAGGAGCATTATTTCTAGTAGTAATTGCTGGACTTCCAATTTTATTCTCAAAATTTACTACCCTTCCAACCAGTGTATCTATTGGTGGAACAGGACTATTAATCGTAGTTGGTGTAGCACTTGAGACATATAAACAATTAGAAGGTAGCTTGCTTACTAGAAATTATAAAAAAGGATATAGTAGACGATGAAAAATATAATGTTTATTGCACCACCTGCTGCAGGTAAAGGAACGCAAGCAGAGATGGTTGTGATGAAGTATGAGATACCTCATATTTCAACAGGAGATATTCTAAGGGAAATATCGAAAGAAGATAGTGAACTTGGAAATTATGTACTAGAAACACTAACTAGTGGCAAACTAGTAAAAGATGAAATTACATATCAATTAATAGAAGAACGCCTAAAAAAAGAAGACTGTAAAAATGGATTTATTATAGATGGTTTTCCAAGAACATTGGATCAAGCGATAAAATATGATGAAATTCTAAATCGCTTAGGAGAACAAGTAGGTTATGTATTCTTACTAGAAATTGATGAAAAAACACTAGAAAAAAGAATTACAGGTCGTAGAATTTGTGAAGATTGTGAATCTGTATTTAATATTAATGAAGAAGAAAGAACACCACAAATAGAATCAGTATGTGATTATTGTGGAGGACATCTTTATCAAAGAAGTGATGATAATCTAGAGGCCTTTCAAACAAGGTATAAAATGTATCTGGAAAAGACAGGACCACTTATTGATTATTATGAAAAAAAAGGAGTACTATATCGCATTGATGGAAATAGACCAATCGGACGAGTATTTCATGAAATAGATTGTATTATTAAAGGTAGTGAGAACAAGTGATTTCAATAAAAAGTGAACGAGAAATAGCTTTACTAAAACAAGCTGGGAATATTGTTTATAAAACACATCAGTACCTAAAACCTTATATAAAAGAAGGAATTACAACACTAGAACTCGATAGATTAGCAGAAGACTTTATAAGAAAAAATGATGCGACTCCTTCTTTTAAAGGATACAATGGTTTCCCAGGAAGTATATGTGCAAGTATCAATGATGAAGTAGTACATGGAATTCCAGATAAAAGAAAACTAAAAAATGGTGATATTATTTCAATTGATATAGGAGCTTGCTACAAAGGATATCATGGAGATTCTGCTTGGACCTATCAAGTAGGAAAAATAAATGAAGAAAAAAAATATCTTATGGAACATACTGAAAAAGCTCTTTATCAAGGATTAGAAGTAATTAGGCCAGGAGCACGTATTGGCGATATCGGTTATGCTGTAGAAAGTTATGCCCATAAACATAATTTAGGAGTAGTTTTAGAACTATGTGGTCATGGAGTCGGCACAAAACTTCATGAGTCACCTGATGTACCTAATTATGGAGTACAAGGAACTGGTCCTAAATTAAAAGAAGGAATGGTGATTGCCGTAGAGCCAATGCTAAATATTGGAAGTCCAGATATTTATATGTTAGAAAATGACTGGACGATAGTAACAGAAGATTCTCGTCCATCAGCTCATTATGAACATACAGTAGTTGTAACACGTGATGGATACCAAATACTGACAGGAGAGTGAAAAGATGGCAAAAGAAGATATAATTGAAATTGAAGGTAAAGTTCTAGAAATTATACCAGGTGGAAAGTTTAAAGTGGAACTTGAAAATGGACACCTAGTGGAAGCCCACGTTTCTGGTAAAATACGAATGCATTACATTCGCATCTTACCAGGTGATACTGTAATGATAGAACTTTCACCTTATGACTTAACACGTGGGCGTATAACCTATCGTAAATAGTAGGAGGGATAAAAATGAAAGTAAAACCATCAGTAAAGAAAATTTGTGCAAAATGTAAAATCATTAAGCGTAAAGGTCGCATTATGGTAATTTGTGAAAACCCAAAACACAAACAAAGACAAGGATAATTATATAGGAGGTGTACTATGGCACGTATTAAAGGTGTAGATATTCCAAATGATAAGCATATTTGTATATCATTAACTTACATTTATGGTATTGGAAGAAGTCTTGCAAAAACACTTTGTGAAAAAGCAGGAGTAGATCCAACAATGAAGGCTGGAGACGTATCTCAAGAAGACTTAATCAAATTGAGAGATGAGATTAATAACCACTTAACAGAAGGTGATCTTCGCCGTGAAGTAAGTATGAATATCAAAACAAAAATGGAAATTAATTCTTACGAAGGAAGCCGTCATAAAAAAGGCTTACCTGTAAGAGGACAAAGAACTTCTCGTAATGCTCGTACTCGCAAAGGTAAGGGTAAGACTGTTGCAAATAAGAAGAAAGTTTAATAACGAATACTAATTGAAAAGGAGGTTAGACTTATGGCTTATAAAACAAGAAAGAAGAAAGTAAAAAAGAATGTTCCAGAAGGTGTGGCACATATTCATTCTACATTCAATAACACAATAACTACTATCACAGATAAAGAAGGAAATGTAATTAGTTGGGCATCAAGTGGAGCAATCGGATTTAAAGGAAGTAAAAAATCTACTCCATTCGCTGCAGGTATGGCTGCTGAAGCTTGTGGAAAAACAGCATATGATATGGGAATGCGTAAAGTAGAAGTCTACGTTAAAGGTTTAGGTCCAGGACGTGAAACAGCAATTCGCTCACTTCAAACAGCAGGATTGGAAATTACTGCAATTAATGATGTTACACCAATTCCACACAATGGATGTCGTCCACCAAAACGTCCACGTGGATAGTAGATTTTGTAATTTAAATAAAGGGAGGTTAGTTTCATGTTACAATTTGAAAAACCAGTATACAAAATAACAGATTCAGTAGAAAGTAATTTTTATGGAAAATTTGAACTTGAACCACTTGAAAGAGGGTTCGGGCATACACTAGGAAATGCATTAAGACGCGTAATGTTATCATCCCTTCCAGGAAGTGCTATTAGTAGTGTAAAAATTTCAGGAGTTCTACACGAATTCCAAACAATGGAAGGTGTCATAGAAGATGTAACTACAATTATTTTAAATTTAAAGAGTGTAGTAATTAAAAACCATTCAAATGATGCCAAGGTAATACGTATTAACGCAAGTAAAGAAGGAGTGATTACTGCAGGAGATATCGAGCATGATGCCGATATTGAAATTGTAAATCCAGAGCAAGTAATAGCAACCCTCGCCAAAGGTGGTAAACTAGAAGCAGAATTTACTGTAACGAATGGAAGAGGATACATAAAAAGTGAAGAGAACAAACGTCTTCTTGATATTAAAAAGACAGGAGTTATTGCAATTGACTCTATCTATTCTCCAATTGAGAGAGTTTCATATGAAGTAGAAAACGCTCGTGTAGGGCAAGACGAAAGCTATGATAAACTAATACTAAATGTATGGACAAATGGTTCTATTAAACCAGAAGAAGCAGTTGCATTAGCATCAAGAATCCTAATTGAACACTTCGAAATCTTAACAGATTTATCCTCAATTGCTGATATGAGTGGTATGATGATAGAAAAAACTGAAGATCCAAAAATAAAGGCTTTAGAAACATCTATCGAAGATTTAGATTTCTCTGTTCGTGCTTACAATTGTTTAAAACGTGCAGGTATTCATACATTACAGGATTTAGTAAATAAAAGTGAAAATGATATGATGAAAATCCGTAACTTAGGTAAAAAATCTCTAAAAGAGGTATTAGATAAGATTAGAGATATGGGACTTATTTTACGTGATGATGACTAAAAGGAGGTAAATTATGGCATACAGAAAATTGGGACGCGATAATAAGCATAGAAGAAGTATGCTTGCAACACTTACAAAGCAAGTAATTCTAAATGAACAAATTACAACTACTGATACACGTGCTAAGGAAGGTCGTAAGTTCGTAGATAAAATGGTAACTTACGGTAAAAAGGGAGATCTAGGATCACGCCGTCGTGCACTTGCATTTGTTCATAATGATAAAGAAGTAGTAGATAAAGTATTTAATGACTTAGCACATCGCTATGAAAATCGCAATGGTGGATACACACGTATTCTAAAATTAGATGAAAGACGTGGAGATAATGCTCTAATGGTAATTTTAGAATTAGTAGATAAAAAGGATCAGGATAACGAATAAATGGATAATTGTCAAATAGTGTGTGTAGACACAAAGAAGTGAAAATTTAGGAGGTAGTCAATGCGTTAAGTATTGAGGTTAAATGTCAAGTAGTGTTGGTGAAGCCAAAAACTAATGATGAATGAACTTA
>CAMNSB010000018.1 GCA_946554325.1 uncultured Mycoplasmatota bacterium | reverse complement strand
AATGTAAAGATTTTAGATGATAGTTCTATGATAGAAGAAGATGGATGTGGGGATAGGCTACTTGATAAATCGAGACTTAAATATAGTATTGATGGAGGAGAGCCTGTTATCCTTTCTACTAAGGGAGAAGAGTATATCGTTGCAACAGATACCCTTGGAGAAGGAGAAAGTGTTGTAATAGAAGTTCGAATGTGGATAGATGAGAATGCTGGAAATGAAGTTTTAGGAAGACATTATCATGGCAAGATTGTTGTAGAAGGAGTACAAACTACTCCTAATGCTGTAGAAACATTATATGCTAAAGTAAATGATAAAACAGTTTCTTATGATAATGCAACAGAAGAAGAGAAGAGCGAAATGTTTACCTTTACTCATCAAGCGGGAGAACAACAAGCAGGATGGAGTGAAGAAGAACTTACTGATTACAGGTATGTTGGGAAGACACCAAATAACTATGTGATCTTTAATGACGAGGTTTGGAGAATTATAGGAATCTTTACTGTAGAAGATGAAAATGGTAATAAGGAGCAGAGGTTAAAGCTTACTAGGAATGCCCCTATTGGAATGTATAATTGGAATACTAATGGCAGTAATAATTGGAGTAATAGTGAAATGCAAGAAGTATTAAATAGTGGTCCCTATTATCAGAGAACAAGTGGCCAATGTCCAAGGGATAGGCAAATGATTGATTGTGATTTTACTAATATAGGATTGACTGCAAATGCAAAGGCGATGATTCAAAAAACAAAATGGTATTTGGGAGGAAGTCCTAATTATGACCAAACAGCAAGTTCCTTTTATCGTTTTGAAAGAGGAACAAGTGTAAGTAGTAGTGAACACCCAAGTTATTGGATAGGAGATGTAGGATTAATATATCCTAGTGATTTTGGATATGCAGGAGGAAGTAATAGCTGTTTGTCTTCTGTTTTGAATTCCAAACTTTGTATAAGTTGGGTAGCCCTTAATTCGTGGACAATAACTCAACGTACTGCTTATTCGTATGTATTTTATATATTTAGAACAGGGTATTTGAATAACGGTAGCAATGCTATAGTGTATGATGTCAATATGCATCCTACCATTTATTTAAAATCTAATGTTATTATCACCTCTGGAGATGGTAGTAGTAGTGATCCTTACATACTTGAACCTCGTTCCTCATAAAATGGAGAGATTTTCTCTACTTTTCTTTTTTCCTTTTCTTGTTTATGATATACTAATCATAGATAAAGGAGTGGGAGAATATGAAAGATTTTAGAGAAAAGCTTTCCCTTGTTCCAACAAAACCTGGTAGTTACCAAATGAAAAATAAAGATGGTATTGTTATCTATGTAGGAAAAGCTAAAAACTTAAAAAATCGTTTGAAAAGTTATTTTACAGGAACTGTTACAGGAAAAACTAGAATGCTTGTAGAAGATATTGATGACTTTGAATACATTGTAACCTCTTCAGAACTAGAATCTTTAATACTGGAAATTACTCTTATAAAAAAATATGATCCTAAATACAATATCTTATTAAAGGATGATAAAACCTATCCTTATATCGAACTTACCAAAGAAAAGTATCCTCGTCTTCGAATTGTTAGAAATGTGAAGCGTAAGAAAAATACTAGCTATTTATACGGACCATATCCCAATGTTACTGCAGCACGAAAAACAGTGAATATGATTAATAGGCTTTATCCTCTAAGAAAATGTGAACACTTGAAAAAAGAATTATGTCTTTATTATCATATTCATGAGTGCTTAGGATATTGTGAGAAGAAAATAGATGATGAAAAAATAGAAAAAATGGTGAAAGAAATCACTACTTTCTTAAAAGGAGATAGTACCTATATCAAAGAAAAAATTAAAACTGAGATGAATAGAGCTAGTGAAAATATGAATTATGAGCGAGCATTAGAGTTAAAAACAATGCTAGAAGATATTGATATTACATTAAGAAAACAAAAGATTGATCTCAATTATAACTATCATTTTGATCTTGTTAATTTCTATCAAGATCAGAATTATTTATCTATTCAGATATTCTTTGTAAGAGAAGGCCTTCTTGTTGGTAGAGATAAAACCATTCTTAGTAGTGATATAGATATTTCTGAACAAGTTTTAGAATATATTTTGACTTTTTATGATAAAAAAGGTTTACTACCAAAAGAACTACTTGTGCCTGATAGTATTGATAGTAGTCTTTTAAGTGAATATTTACAAATTAAAGTACATACTCCTTACCGTGGAAAACTTAAAAAATTGCTGGACTTAGCAGAAGAAAATGCCAAAGAAAATTTAATGGAGCAAGAAGAGACATTAAAAAAGAATGATGATTTAAGAATGGAAGCGATTGAAGAGTTAAAACAGTTATTAGGACTTGAGAGAGTTTCTAGGATGGAGTCTTTTGATAACTCTCATTTATTTGGAACCTTTTATGTAGGAGGAATGGTTGTGTATGATGACTTTCTTCCTTTAAAAGATGAATATCGGAAATTTAAAATATCTACTGATGTAAAAGATGATTTGGGGGCAATGAGAGAAGTATTATATCGACGATATTATAAAGTATTAATGGAGAACTTACAAAAGCCAGATTTAATTGTTATGGATGGAGGTTATACTCAAGTAAGTGTTGCTAAAGAAATTATTTCTTCTTTAGGCCTTTCTATTCCGATTATTGGGCTTCAGAAAAATAAAAAACATAGAACGAGTAGTATTGTCTCAGAAGATGGGTCTATTTTACCTGTAAAAAATGATAGTAATTTATTCTTGTTTTTATCTAGAATTCAAGAAGAAGTACATCGTTATGCCATTACCTATCACAGGAATATGAAAGCAAAAGGAGCTCTTTCTTCTGTACTTGATGTAGTTCCTGGTATTGGAGAAGTTAGAAAGCGTGAGTTACTAAAGAGATTTTCTTCCCTTAAAAAGATGAGAGAAGCATCTTGTGAAGAGTTAAGTGAAGTAGTGGGGGATGAAGTTGCTAAAAGTTTATATCAATATTTAAAAGATTTATAGTATAATTAGGATAAAAGGTTGGGTGATATGATGAGAAAAAATGGGTTTACTATGATAGAGTTACTGGCGGTTATTACGATTCTTGGAATTTTATCTTCTATTGCTATTGGAGGAGTGACACAGTATTTTAAAAAAGCCAAAAAGCAGGATTTTGCTATGTTAGAGAAAAATATGAAAACAGCCATTGATAATTATTTTATTGATCATTCTTCTAGTATTCCTGCGATTGGCGGTAATTTTTCTATTAAGGCTAAAGATTTAACTGATGAAGGCTATTTAAAAGGCTTAGAAGATCCTGATAAGACTGGTTCTAGTTGTGATTTAAATACTAGCTATGTTTTGGTTACTAGAGGTGGGAGTGAAACTGATTTTAATATGACACTGAATTATAAAGTTTGTGTGATTTGTTCTAAGATGAAATCTAATGGATGCTAGGAGTGGTATTATGAGTAGAGTACAAGTGATGAGTGAGATTTTAGCAAATAAAATTGCAGCGGGAGAAGTTGTTGAGAAGACTATGAATGTCGTTAAGGAATTGGTGGAAAATAGTATTGATGCTTCTAGCTCTTCTATTAAAATTGAACTTATTGATTCTGGTGTTAGAGAAATCAAAGTATCTGATAATGGGATTGGAATGGATGAAGAGGATGCAGTACTTGCTTTTTCCAGACATGCAACTAGTAAATTATTAGATGTTGAAGATTTATTTAATATTGAGTCATTAGGCTTTCGAGGAGAAGCTCTTCCTTCTATTGCCTCTGTTTCCCATATTACATTAAAAACATCAGATGGGAGTGTTGGAACACTCGTTGAAATCGATGGTGGAAAAATAGAAAAAATAGAAAGAAGTGATTTACAAAAAGGAACGATTATTACTGTTTCTGACCTTTTTTACAATACACCAGTACGTCTAAAATATTTAAAAAATTTATATACAGAACTTGCCAATATTGTAGAGTATATTGATAAAATGGCTCTTTCCTATCCTAATATTCAGTTTATCTTAATCAATAATGATAAAACGCTTTTAGAAACAGATGGTAGTGGAGATTTATTAAAAGTTATTTATCAAATATATGGCTCAGAGGTTGCTAAAAAAATGGTGGAAGTAGAATCTAGTAATGATGATTATTCTGTGAGTGGTTATATTTCTTATCCAGAAGCTTATAAATCGAATCGGAATGCTATTACGACGCTTGTTAACAATAGAGTGATTCGTAATCATGAGTTAAATAGAGTGATTGTTGATGCTTATCATACCTATATTCCAAAGGATAAGTTTCCTATGATTGTTCTAAATATCTCAGTAGATCCTATTTTGATTGATATTAATATTCATCCAACGAAGATGGATATTAAGTTTTCTAAAATGGAAGAGTTAAAGAGTTTGGTGGATAGTATGATTAAAAGACGTCTTAAACAACTCCTTTTAATACCTAAGGCATCTGTTAGGACATCTGTTAGTGTAAGTGAAGTAGTAAAACCACTTCAAAATGTCTTTTATAAAGATGATATGAAAGTAGTTGATACTACTACTTATGAAGAAGTGGTACTTGATTTAGAGGAAGTAGCAGAAGAGAGACAAGAGTATCAACAAGAAATAGAAGTAGAAGATATTCCTCGTATTAAAAAAATGATTCCTAAGGGAATTGTTCATATGACTTATATTATTGCTGAAAATGAAGATGGGATGTTTATTATTGACCAACATGCTGCAGCGGAACGTATTAACTATGAAAAATATTTGAAAGCGATGAGTGAGGAAAAAAGAGAAGTTATTGCGCCACTTATTCCTATTTCAATCGATATGGCTCCAAATGAGTATATTATCGTCAAAGAACATATTGATTTACTTGCTAGTTTTGGTATTCGATTAGAAGAATTTGGGGCGAACACATTTATCGTAAGAGAACACCCCACTTGGTTTCCTGAGGGGTATGAAAAGGCATCGCTCCAAAAGATATTAGAACTAGTTTCTGTAAAAGAAGAGTTTTCCAAAGAAAAGTTTATAGAAAAGACTGCCATTACCCTTGCTTGCCGGATGTCTATTAAAGCAAATGACTACATCAATTTGGAAGAAATGGAATATCTTCTAGATACACTTAGGAATTGTCAAAATCCTTTTACTTGTCCTCACGGAAGACCTACTATTATTACTTATACAAAGTATGATTTAGAAAAAATGTTTAAAAGAGCGATGGATTAGGGGAATTTTATGATTATTGTTATTGTGGGTCCTACTGGAGTAGGTAAGACAAAATTAAGTGTAGAACTTGCTAAAAAAATAAACGCTGAAATTATCAATGCTGACTCTATGCAAGTTTATAAAAATTTGAATATTGGAACTGCTAAAATATTAGAAGAAGAAAAAGAAGGGCTCCCTCATCATTTATTTGATATCGTAGATGTGGATGAATTTTATACTGTTTTTGATTATCAAAGAGATTGTAGAGAAAAAATAGAAGAGATATTAAATCGTGGTAAAAATGTTATTTTAGTAGGTGGAACAGGACTTTATATGAAAGCATCTCTTTATGATTATCAGTTTCAAAAGGGGACAAGTTACCATGATTATGAAAGTCTTAGCAATGAAGAAATACTTAATAAAATAAAAGAATATCAAGATACTGATATTCATGTAAACAATCGTAAGCGTTTAGTTAGACTTCTTAATAAACTAGAAAATCATGAAGCAATTAGTAGCAATAAAGATTGTGCTTTATATGATTTTAAAATGATTGGTCTTACTACTGAAAGGGAAAGGCTATATGATATTATCAATAAGAGAGTTGATTGGATGATGGAGAGTGGTCTTTTGGAGGAAGTAGAAAGCTTAAAGTCCCATTTTGAAGCTTCAAAGGCACTAAGGACAGGAATTGGATATAAAGAATTTATAGATTATTTTAAGAAGCAAAAAACATTAGAAGAAGTAGTAGAAGAAATAAAAAAGAATAGTAGACATTATGCTAAAAGACAATATACGTTTTTTCGGCACCAATTTCCTGTTAAATGGTATGAGGTAGATTATGAATGCTTTGAAAATACTATTCATCAGGTTTATCAAGATATTATGAATGATAAGAGGGATGAGAAATTAGGGGATAGATGAGGTGTTTCCTCTGTTTTTTTTGTAAAAATTAGTCAAATGGTTTGATAAAGAATAAAATTTCCGCTATAATTGATATGGAAAGTAATGGAGTGATAACATGGCATTAAAGTATGATGATTCATCAATTAAAATTTTAGAAGGATTAGAGGCAGTTCGAAAACGTCCTGGAATGTATATTGGTTCTACAGATAAAAGAGGACTACATCATTTGGTTTGGGAAATTGTAGATAATGCGATCGATGAAGCGATTAATGGTTTTGGAGATAAGATTACTATTACGATTCATAAAGATAAGTCATTAAGTGTTACTGATTATGGTCGTGGGCTTCCTGTTGGAATGCATGCATCAGGTAAATCTACCCCAGAAGTTATTTTTACTGTACTTCATGCTGGTGGTAAATTTGAAAGTGATGGTTATAAAGTGTCAGGTGGACTACATGGTGTAGGTTCTAGTGTTGTTAATGCGTTATCCAAATGGTTAGAAGTAACCGTTAGACGGGATAAGGGAGAATACTACATGAAGTGTGACAAAGGAGGGCATGTCAGTGTTCCACTAAAAAAAATTGGTACTAGTAATAAGACAGGGACTACTGTGCGTTTTTTACCCGATGATGAAATCTTTTCTACTACGAATTTTTCTTATACAACGATTTGTGAGCGAATGCAAGAGTCTGCATTCTTAATCAAAGGACTTACAATAGAAGTAATCGATGAAGAAGATGAGAGAAATATTAGTTATTTCTATGAACGTGGAATTGAAGAGTTTGTAGAAGATATGAATAAGGGGAAAACTACCCTTCATAAAGTACTTTCATTTTCAGGACAAAAAGAAAAAATGGAAGTAGATATTGCTATGCAATATACGGATACTTATTCTGAGAATATTGTCTCTTTTGTTAACAATGTTAAAACAATTGATGGAGGAACACACGAAGTTGGGTTTAAGACTGCTCTTACTAAAGTATTTAATGATTATGCAAAAACAAATGGTTTTGTAAAAGGAAAAGACAAGGCATTTGAAGGAAGTGATGTTAGGGAAGGTTTAACTGCTGTCATTAGTCTAAAAATACCAGAGGGAATTTTACAGTTCGAAGGGCAAACAAAAGGAAAACTTGGAACTCCACAGGCTCGAGTTGCCGTTGAAAACATTGTTTCAGAACAAATACGTGTCTTTTTAGAAGAAAACAGAACAGTTGCGACCGATATCATTAATAAGTCTTTAAAAAGTAAAATTGCAAGAGAAGCGGCAAGACGTGCTAGAGAAGAGGCTAGGAAAGGAAATAAACGAAGTACAAAAGAACGTTCTTTATCAGGAAAACTTGCTCCTGCACAATCTAAAGATAAAACACATAAAGAACTATTTTTAGTCGAAGGGGATTCAGCAGGTGGTTCTGCCAAACAAGGTCGTGATCGCAAATTTCAAGCCATTTTACCACTACGTGGTAAAGTTTTAAATACAGAAAAAACAAAGGAAGAAGATATTTTAAAAAACGAAGAAATTAATACCATGATTTATACTATTGGAGCAGGATATGGGGCTAATTTTGATATTAAAGACTGCGAATACTCTAAAGTTATTATCATGAGTGATGCCGATGAAGATGGAGGGCATATTCAGTGCCTACTTTTAACCTTTTTTTATCGATATATGAGACCTTTAATTGAAGATGGAAGACTTTTTGTGGCACTTCCTCCACTTTTTAAAATTCAAAGTGGTAAAAATATAGATTATGCTTATACGATTGATGAAATGAAAGAAAAAGCGAAGGGGAAAAAATGTGACATTCAGCGTTACAAAGGACTTGGTGAGATGAATGCTGATCAGTTATGTGAAACAACTATGCAACCAGGGAGTAGAACCTTAATCCGTGTTAATATTGAAGATGCTCAGCTTGCCGAGAAGAGAGTATCCATCTTAATGGGCGATGATGTTCCACCACGAAAAGAGTGGATTGATGAAAATGTCGAGTTTACACTCGAGGATGAATATGAAATTTAGTGATATAAAGGAGAGATAATTATGAAAGATAATACTTATGTGATTCCATCCATTGATTTTTATATTGTAAGAGAACCAGAAGAATATAAGGGTTCAGATTTGAGTTCAGCAGATGCTAGAAGTGGATTTAATAGGCTGCTACTGGAACAAAAAAAATTAGATATGGTCCCTTTTTCAGCCGTCGATGGTCTTACCGTTTCTGAAATGGCTACAGCACTAAATATAGAAAAATATTTTCTAATTGTAGCAGTAAGTAATATAGATGGGGAAATAAAAGAGGTGCCCAATAAGAACGAGCTTGTTCACTATACAACTATTTTTAATGACGTAATGATTACTGTAGATGAAAAAACAGCGAATATAGAAATAGATAAAGTTTATGAAAACTATATCAAAGATGTTTATTTTTGCTCTACTGATTATGAGAAAAGATACTATCGCTCATTTTTAGAAAAATACCGATATCAAGATTATGAAAAAACCAAACAAAAAGTGAAAGAAATTAGTATGTTTAATGAAAAAAGATAAAGAATAATAGACTATATAGTTTTGGGAGAGAAAGAATATATAACTCATTCTTAGAAAAATACCAATATAGTGGATATGAAGAGACAAAATTAAAAATAAAAAGCAGAACAAAATAGAAAGTAGTGATAATGTGGCAAGAAAGAAAAGTGAAACAACAGAAGTAATAGAAAAAATATTTGATTATACATTGGAAGACATTATGGGAGAGCGTTTTGGAAGTTACTCCAAATATATTATTCAAGACCGTGCTATTCCTGATGCAAGAGATGGGCTAAAACCAGTGCAACGTCGTATTCTTTACTCTATGCATAAAGAAAGAAATACCTTTGATAAAGGATATCGCAAGAGTGCTAAAACTGTTGGAGACGTCATAGGTAACTATCATCCTCATGGGGATACTTCGATATATGACGCTATGGTTCGTATGAGTCAACCTTGGAAGACAAGACTTCCTTATATTGATATGCATGGAAATAATGGATCCATTGATGGGGACTCTCCTGCAGCTTATCGTTATACAGAAGCGCGTCTTTCTAAGATTAGTAACGAAATGTTACGCGATATTGAAAAAGATACCATAGAGTTTGCTCCAAACTTTGATGATACTACCATAGAACCTACGGTGCTTCCTGCCCGTTTTCCAGCTTTACTTGTTTATGGTGCTCAAGGTATTTCTGCTGGATATGCCACTAATATTCCACCACATAACCTAAATGAGATTATTGATGCAACTATCTATCGGATTGATCATCCAGAGTGTAGTTTGAATGCTTTGATGAAGTATGTGAAGGGACCTGATTTTCCAACAGGAGGTATTATTGAAGGACTTTCTGGCATAAGAGATGCTTATCAGACAGGAAAAGGGCGTATTGTTGTAAAAAGTAAATATATTTTTGAAGAAGAAAAAGGACGTTCTTCTCTAGTCATTACAGAAATACCATTTGAAGCCAATAAAGCAAATATGGTAAAGAAGATGGATGATATTAGAATTGATAAAAAAATTGATGGTATTTTAGAAGTAAGAGATGAATCTACCACTGATGTTCGAGTAGTAATTGATTTAAAGAAAGGTGCTAATAAAGACTTAATTGTAGCATACTTATTAAAAAATACCGATATGCAAATTAGCTATAACTTTAATATGGTTTCTATTGTCAATCGTAGACCTAAACTTTTAGGATTAGAAGGAGCGTTGGATGCTTTTATTGCACATCAAAAAAATGTAGTGCGTCGTCGTACAGAATTTGATTTAAAACATGCGAAAGCTAGGTATCATATTGTAGAAGGTTTAATTAAATGTATTTCTATTTTGGACGAAGTAATTGCTACTATTCGTGCTTCTAAAAATAAAGGTGATGCTAAGGTTAATTTAGTAGAAAAATTTGAGTTTAGTGAAGAGCAAGCAGAGGCTATTGTCACTTTGCAATTATATCGCTTAACTAATACTGATGTGGTGGCACTTGAACAAGAAATGGCTAATCTTGAAAAGATTATTAGTGGACTAACAAACATCCTTGGTAGCGAGGAAGTATTAAAATCTGTTATGAAAAAAGATTTGAAAGATGTAAAAAAGTCTTATCCAACGCCACGTGTTACAGAAATTAAAGAAGAAATTACAGAACTTAAAATTGATACTACAGCGATGATTCCTAAGGAAGATGCGATTGTTATGGTTACGCATGATGGTTATATTAAGAGAACATCTAAAAGAAGTTATTCTTCATCAAATGATGAATCAACACTTAAAGAAAATGACTATATTATTGGGCTTTATGAGATGAATACACTAGATACCGTTTTAATATTTACATCTCATGGAAATTATTTACATATTCCAGTTCATATGATTCCAGATTTAAAATGGAAGGATATGCCAAAGCATGTTAGTAATTTGATTCCTACTTCTGAGACTGAGGATATTATTGGTGTTTTACCAGCTTATGATTTTTCAAGTGATGTGAATGTAATTTTAGCTACTCAACATGGTATGGTAAAAAGATGCAAGTTAAAAGACTTTAAATTACAACGTTATTCTAAACCTACTGTTTGTATGAAGTTAAAAGATGGTGATAGTTTAATTGGTGTTACTTTTGAAGAAAAAAGTGATGTGATGTTAACGACGGATCATGGTTATACTTTGATTTTCTCGGCATGTGAAGTGCCTATTGTAGGAGTTAAGGCAAGTGGTGTTAAGGGAATGATGTTAAAAGGTGACTCGGTTGTTAGTCTTTCTAATCTTTCTTACCAAGAGGATGGTTATGTTGTAGTGATTACTGATAGAGGAAGTGTTAAAAGAACTCATTTACATGAGTTTGACCTTTCTACTCGTAGTCGCCGCGGGCTTTTACTACTACGGGAAGTAAAGACAAATCCGTATCGTGTTATTAAAAGTTTTGTTACGGATAATAAAAGCCAAATTGGACTTAGAAATGATGATATTAAGATTGTAAAAGCAGGAGATATGCCTATTTTAGATCGTTACTCTACAGGGAGCCAAGTGGTAAAGCGAGGGGATTTAAATGATGCTTTTGTCGTTTCTGTCTTAATGCCTAGAGTAGAATTAAAGTGCAATGAAAAGGAAGATGTTGTGGTAAAGAAAGAAATATCATTAAAAGAAATAGATGATCAATTAATGACAATTGATGACTTCTTGGAGTAAGAAGTCATTTTCTTTTTCTTTCCACATATACTTTGATAGGTGATAGTATGTCGAAAGAAAGTTTTAAGAGTTTTGTAAAGCTACATCCAGAACTTGCCACATCTGTTATGAATCACAAATCTACATGGCAGGACTTTTATGAATTATATGAGCTTTATGGTGAGAAAAATAAAGTTTGGGATAGTTACCTTGGAAATAATGCGCTAGCTAGTGTTAGCAGTGCTAAAAATAAGTCTTCTTCTATGACAGAACTTATACAAATGGTAAAAAGTGTGGATTTAGATTCTGTTCAAAAAACAGTGGGTAGTCTTCAAAAAACGATAGGACTTTTACAAGATATTGGAATTGGAAATACTACTAATACAACAAGTAAGTCTAGTAGTTATGAACCAAGGCCAATGTATAAGTATTTTGATGATTAATGTTTATTGAAACACAAATAGAAATTCGTTCTAACCCTAATCTTTATCGTTATTTAAGAGAAAATTCTCATTGGTATAAGTATCTAAATCGTTCTCCCTTTTACTTAAAAGAAGTAGAAGCTGCCATGAAAAGTGAATATAAATTAAGGCCGGAAGATAAAATGGAAAAGTTCTCTGATAGGCTTGACATGATTACTTCTATTATAGATGTTTTTAGTTAACTAAAAATGTTAGAAATGTTAAATATAAATTTAGCATTTTTTTTGCGAAAGTTTCAGAAAATTCAACATTATTTTTATCTCTTTTTTCGTAAAATATTACTCATAAAGCTAGGCACTTTATGAGTAGTGGTTTTAAATTTCTTCTAATATAATACTAAATTTTTTTTGACCAAAAGTATGACTAGTTTTTTTATTTGTCGTTATTTGTTTTATTATGTAGCTTCGTAAAAACATTTGACAAAAATTTGACTATAAATCTAATTTGTTTCTTACAAAAAGTTTCCTTCTTTGTAAATTTTTCTTCTTCTATCATTGAAAATATATATCTTTTCTTATATAATATTAGTAATAAAGAATAAAGAACACAATGTTTTTCTTACTCATAAAGTACCTACCTTTATGAGTTGTTGGAGGATATATGGGTAAAAGAAAGTACTTAAAAATAAAATATATACCAAAAGTAGAAAAAAAGAAAAAAGTCCCTTTTGTTTCTTTCTTTTTATTATCCATTCTGTTTTTAGTAGTATCCTTTGGTGTTAGTTATGCTCTTTTAACACAGACATTAAAAGGAGAAAAAGAACAGAAGATAACAGCAGGAGAACTGGCAGTTTCTTATAAAGATAAAAAAGTGATTCATTTAAGTAATACTTATCCAATGAGCGATGAAAGAGGGATGATGTTAGAGTCTTATGAGTTTAGTGTGGAAAATACAGGAGATGTAAAAGCTTTATATGATATTTCTCTAGAAGAAGATCAAAGTACCATGAATTACTCTTACTTAAAATATTCCCTAAAAAGAAATAGTGAAGAGTGGAGCGAACCTAAAGTATTAGATAGTTTAAAATTAAGAGAAACTATCGAATTAGAAGTAGGGGTAAAGGATAGTTACGAATTAAAACTATGGGTAGATGAAAGTGTTGGAAATGAAGGGCAGAATAAAGTCTTTAGAGCAAGAGTCGTCATTTCTAGTGTCCAAAGTAATGCAAGTAGCAAAGATGTAACCCCACCAGTCATCAAGTTAAAGGGAAGTTTATCAGAAAGTGTTGAACAAAATAAGGAGTATGTAGATGCTGGGGTAGAAAGTATTGTTGATGATAAAGATACTTTAAATAAAGAAGATATAAAAGTAGCTTATGAATATTATGATGGAGAAAATAACAAAGAAGTAGAAAGGATAGATACCTCAAAACTAGGAGTATACTATATTACTTATACTATTTCTGATAAAAGTGGGAATATAGGAAAGATTATTCGAAGTGTAAATATCTATAAAGAAAATACCACTCCACCAGTAATCAGATTAAATGGTAGTAACTTAATAGCCATAAAAAGAGGAGAAGAATATTCAGAACTTGGAGCCAGTGCTAGTAGTGGAGAGGTCGACTTAACTAATAGAGTAGTAACAGTTGGAGTAGTTAATACAAGTAGAATTGGAACTTATGATATTAAGTATTTAATAACGGATAATGATGGAAATACAGCAAGTATTGTAAGAATTGTAAATGTCATTCATATCACTAGTGAGTTGAAGACAGATATCAAACTAGATTTAACGAATAAGCCAACAGATAAGATAAACTTAGAGGGAGAAAATCTTGGAGATATTACTTATACTAGTAGTGCTCCTGATATTGTAACCGTAGATAGTGATGGTAATGTAGAAGGACAAAATGTGGGAGTAACTAGTGTTACTATAACTACTAGTACAGGAGTAGAAGAAATAGTTAAAGTTCATGTAGAAAAGACCGTGACAGCAACTTTTATTAAGCAAAGTGGAGCTTCTAGTATAGGAGAAGAAAGTGCTACTTGTACCATTACAGAAAAGAATGGAAGTTGTCCTGTGGTATTACTAACTATTACTGCCAAGTTAGGTTATAATACAGGCTTTTGGTCAGAAGATAGTAGTGCTACTAGTGGAATAGAGCAAGGGGAGAATGTTTTACTTTCAGAAGATAGTACTTATTATGCTATTTGTTTAGATACAACAAAACCAATATGGAGCCTAGTGAGTGTTACTCCATCTAGTGGTACCATTAGTGCTAGTGATAGCGTAGAGATTACTTTTAGGGGAACTGATACTTCTGGAAGTGTAATATCGAGTTTAACAGTAGAAGATATAATAGTAAAAGTAGGAACTACCACAATTAATCCTACAACTAAGATATTAAGTAATGAAGAAGATGTAGAAAATGGAAAACAATATATTTTAACACTATCAGGTCTTTCTTCTTCTGGAGTGATATCTATTACCATTGCATCCTCTACTTTAAAAGATGATAGTGATAATGTAAATGATGAAACTATATTTATGTCTAATGTCACTTTAACTATTATTTCTAATGTAACTAGTAGTAAAAATTTTAAAGATCATATCCTATCAGTGGCAAATACTACTAGTAATACAGATGAAGCAAGTGAGGCAGAAAAGCAGCAGCCTTTTACAATTGTTCATGAAGCAGGAGAGCAGCAAAGTGGATGGACGACAGAACAGTTAACAGACTATAGATATATAGGTGCAACTCCTTATAACTATGTAACTTTTAACAATGAAGTATGGAGAATCATTGGAGTTTTTACAGTAGAAAATGAAAAGGGTGTTAAAGAACAAAGGGTAAAGATAATTAGAAATAGCTCTATTTTGAATGGAATTGTTTGGGATAATACTGGTTATGATGGTGAGAATGATTGGAGCAAGTCGGCATTACAAAAAGTTTTAAATAGTGGGTCATATTACAATAGAGTAAGTGGAAACTATCCATCAGGAAAGAATGGTTCTACTAAATCTTGTGATTTTAGTTCTAGTGGGTTAACAGAAGATGCAAAAGGGATGATTGGAAAGACAAAATGGTATTTAGGCGGAGCAAGTTCTGCTCAAACGGCAGATAATTTTTACAAACTAGAACGTGGAACAACTGTTTATAGTGATAGACCAATTAGCTGGATTGGAGAAGTAGGACTTATGTATCCAAGTGATTATGTATATTCTATGGGAAGTAGTGGATGGCTTTATTTTGGATATCTTGAATGGATGATTATGCCAGACAGTTCATCTGCATATAGGGTTTTTATTTATAATATACCAGGAACTGTATTTTTGAGTCAGCCATCTGGATTTACACCTGCTAGAAGTACTCATCCATGCGTTTATCTAAATCAAAATATTTTGGTAACATCAGGGAATGGTAGTAGTGGAAATCCTTATCAGCTATCTATCTAGGCGAGAATTTTTCTCGTTTTCTTTTAGAATTTATTTTCTTGTGTTATACTATCTATAGTAAATATTAGGTGTGTGATAAGATGATAGAATTCATGGAGAAAATAGAAGCTTTAAAAACTGAACTAGATCAAAGTGCTCTTATAAAAGATTTAAAAAAAGTACAAACAGAGATTTTAAATAATAAAGAGTTGTATGATGGACTTAAACAAAAAAGTTCTTCTGCATTAAATAACCCTAAAGTTTTAGAATATAAAAAATTAGAAAACGAAGTGAATTTTCTTATTTTAGAAATCAATCAATATTTAAAAGAACATTTAATGAAGGAAGGTGTTTCTTATGAAGGTGATTAGTGGGACATTAAAGGGACGTGAAATAGAAGGATTTCATTTGATAGGAACTAGGCCTACTATGGATAGAGTGAAAGAGTCGTTATTTGCCATGATTCAAAATGATATTTATGATAGTTGTGTGCTTGATTTGTTTTCAGGTAGTGGGAATCTTGCTATTGAAGCGATCTCTTGGGGGGCAAAATATGCTTATTGTAATGATAAAAGTCTAGATGCTTATAGAATGATTTATAAAAATGTAGAAAAATTTCAAATAGGAGATAAAGTATCTGTTACGCATTTTGATTATAAAAAAGCTCTTTTGCTTTTTAAAGAACAGAAACTTTCTTTTGATCTTATCTTTTTGGATCCCCCTTATCATACTGATTATGTAAGTGAGTCACTTTCTCTTATAAAGAAGTACCAGTTATTAAAAAGTGGAGGAAAGATTATTTGTGAAGTGGATGATATCGGACGAATTCCTTCTGTTATTACTTGGAAAGTTTTGAAACAAAAGAAATATGGGGATAAGTTTGTGGTAATTTTAGGTTAAGTATGGTAGACTTTATAGTGAGGATGATGTTATATGAATGAAAAGGGTTTTGCTGTTTCTACTATTTTATATGGAATTTTAATTATGGCGACATTAATTATGACCTTATTAATAAGTACAATGGCGTTTACTAGAAAGAGTAATATTGATTTAGTGGGTTCTATTGAAGAAGAGTTAAATCGATGTGTGAATCCTGATGAGCCTTCTTGCCAATGAACTTTTTATTTTTTCTAGCAAAAATACTTGACAAGTGCTAATTTGTAGTCATATAATAGCTTTAGCACTCATAAATTAATAGTGCTAAGAGGTGGTGCGAATGAGTATGTTTCTAACACAACGACAGCAAGAAGTTTTAAAACTTATTGTTGAGGAGTATATTCAGTCTGTAAAACCAGTTAGTTCAAACTTACTCTGTAAAAAATTACATTGTTCTTCTGCAACTGTAAGATTTGAAATGGCTGCTTTGGAAGAAGAAGGACTTTTAGAAAAGACTCATACTTCTAGTGGACGTATTCCTAGTGAAGCAGGTTATCGTTTTTATGTAGATCATTTGATGACGCTTAAAAAGATGAATGCAGAAGATATGTTGAAACTTCAGATTATTTTTAAAAATCAAGAGCTTGCTCTATCAGATTGTATTACAAAAAGTTTAGAAGTTATTTCTGATATCACATCTTATGCGACTGTTGTTTTAGGAAGCAATTCTCATGATAATTTGCTAAAACAAATTGATGTTGTTCCCATTGATGAGAAGAGTTTGATTGTAATTGTTGTTACCGATAAAGGACATGTAGAACATAAGAATATTATGTTAGATGGTGTGAGGCTAGATGAGGTTAAAAAGACAGTAGGACTTATTAATAACTTGATTGTTGGAACACCGATTGATGAAGTAAGTAGTAAACTAGAATTTGAGATTAAGCCTATTATTGGAAAATATGTCAGTCAACATGAACAGATATATAATGCCTTTTACCATGTATTTTCTGATTTTACGGCATCTCCTACTACAAACGTTGTTGGTAAAAGTAAGTTTTTAAATCAACCAGAATTTAGTAGTGTTGAGAAAATTAAACAAGTATTTACGAAATTAGAAGATGAAGAAATATTACGTGAAATTAATGAAGTTAAAGAAGATGGAGATAATAACATTACAATTTGTATTGGAAAAGATAGTAATATCTCAGAAGATGTGACTGTTATTAAAACAAAATTTAGGACAGGGCATGATGAGGGAACTCTTGCTATTATTGGACCTAAGAGAATGGAATATGATAGAGTAGTAGCTATGTTAGAATTTATCAAACAAAATATAGAAAAATAAGGAGGACAGGATGGAAGAAGAAAAGAAAGATGTACCTTCTCCTAAAGAAGAATGTACGGATAAAAATAAAAAATGTGATTGTGAGGGACACGATAAGTGTTGTCATGATAAAGATGAACCACATAAAAAAGAAAAGAAAAATAAACATAAAGAAGAAATTAAAAAAATAGAAAAAGAAAAAGCAGAGTTAGAAGAAAAGGTTCGTTATGTTCAAGCGGAACTCATTAATTATCGTAAGCGTAAAGAGGAAGAAACTTCTAATATGTTAAAATATGCAAATCAGGACTTAATATTAGAAATTATTGGAGTGATTGATAATTTTGAACGTGCTATTAAATTAGATGATAATGATTTGACAGATGATTTATCTAAGTTTCTAGTTGGTTTTAAAATGATTTATGCAACATTACTTGACATTTTAAGAAAGTATGGGGTAGAAGAAATTTCACGTGTTGGAGAAATATTTGACCCCTCACAGGAAGAAGCTTTGATGACAGATTCCTTAGAAGAATACCAAGAGGATGAAGTTTTAGAAGTGTTATTAAAGGGTTATAAATTAAAAGATAGGGTAATACGCCCAGCAAGTGTAAAAGTAAATAAAAAATAAGAAAGAAGGATATGATAATATGGCAAAAATAATTGGTATTGATTTAGGTACAACGAATAGTTGTGTATCTGTATTAGAGGCAGGGGAAGCAAAAGTAATCCCTAATCCAGAAGGAGGAAGAACAACTCCATCTGTTGTGGCGTTTAAAGGAGAAGAAAGAATTGTAGGAGATGCTGCAAAGCGTCAAGCTGTTACTAATAAAAATACAATTTCTAGTATTAAACGTTTAATGGGTACTGATAAGAAAGTGGAAGCAAATGGTAAGAAATATTCACCAGAGGAGATTTCAGCAATGATCCTTTCTTATATGAAAGATTATGCTGAGAGTTATTTAGGAGAAAAAGTTACAAAAGCAGTTATTACAGTTCCAGCATACTTTAATGATGCAGAACGTCAAGCTACTAAAAATGCTGGTAAGATTGCAGGACTTGAAGTGGAAAGAATTATCAATGAACCAACAGCAGCAGCTCTTGCTTATGGTCTTGATAAACAAGATAAGGCACAAACAATTCTTGTTTATGATTTAGGCGGTGGAACATTTGATGTTTCTATTCTAGAACTTGGAGATGGTGTTGTTGAGGTTAAATCAACTAATGGTAATAATCACCTAGGTGGAGATGACTTTGATGAGAGAATTATTGACTACTTAGTAGAAGAATTTAAAAAGGATACAGGAGTTGATCTTTCTAAGGATGCTATGGCTATGCAACGTCTTAAAGAAGTGGCAGAAAAAGCAAAGAAAGACTTATCTGGAGTTACTACAACACAGATTTCGGCCCCATTTATTACACAAGGAGAAGATGGTGGTCCACTTCACTTAGATATAACACTTACTCGTGCTAAATTTGAAGATTTAGTAAGAGACTTAATTGAATCTACTTTGACACCAGTTCGTAATGCTTTAAAAGACGCAAAAATGAAGAGTAGTGAGATTGATAAAGTAATCTTTGTTGGTGGTTCTACTCGTATTCCAATGGTATATGATGTGATTAAAAAAGAACTAGGAAAAGAACCTTCTCGTGAAGTAAATCCAGATGAAGTAGTATCTATGGGTGCTGCTATCCAAGGTGGTGTATTAACAGGAGATGTTAATGATATCGTATTATTAGATGTAACACCACTATCCCTTGGTATTGAAACATTAGGTGGTGTTATGACTACTTTAATTCCTCGTAATACTACCATTCCAACTTCTAAATCTGAAGTGTTCTCAACTGCTGCAGATAATCAACCAGCAGTAGATGTACATGTTCTACAAGGAGAACGTCCGATGGCTGCAGATAATAAAACACTAGGAAGATTCCAACTTACGAATATTCCACCTGCACCACGTGGAGTTCCTCAAATCGAAGTTAAATTTGATATTGATGCCAATGGAATTGTTAATGTTACTGCCAAAGATCTTGGAACAAATAAAGAACAATCTATTACTATTACATCAAATACAAATTTATCAGATGATGAAATTGAACGTATGATGAAAGAAGCAGAAGCGAATAAAGAAGCAGATGATAAGAGAAAACAAGAAGCAGAAGTTAGAAACGAAGCAGAACAAATTGTTTTTCAAACAGAAAAGGCAATTAAAGATCTTGGAGATAAAGTAGATAAAAAAGAAAAAGAAGAAGCAGAAGACTTAATCAAAGGATTAAAAGAAGCTTTAGAAAAAGATGATATTGATAAAATAAAAGAAGAAAAAGATAAACTTCAAGAAAAAGCTATGGCACTTGCTACAAAAGTTTATGAACAAGCTGCTAAGGATAACGCTAGTCAAGAAAATAATGATACAGCAACAGAAGACAAAGATTCTAAAAATGATGATAATGTAGTAGATGCAGAATATGAAGAAAAATAAGAAAAAGTTCTAGGTAACTAGAACTTTACTTGTTACTTGTATTCTATATAGAAAGTAGGAGAAAAATGGAAAAGTTAAAAACAAGAGATGAAGTAAGTTCTAATGACAAATGGAATATAGAAGCAATTTATCCTAATCAGGAAGCATTTGAAAAAGACTTTGAAAAATTAGAACAGGAAATAGAAAGTCTTGCTAGTAAAAGTAAAACTTTTACCAAAGATGCTAGTAGTTTTGCTTCCTTTTTTCAACAAGATGAAGAAATATCTATTCTCTTAGAAAATATATATATTTATGCACAATGTCGTAATGATGAAGATAAAACCAATAGTACTTATCAGGAATTGCAAGCTAAAGCTGAAAATATTTATGCAGAATATAGGGAAAAAACTGCTTTTGTAGTACCTAGTATTTTAAAGATGGATCAAAGTGTAGTAGATGAGTACATGAAACAAGAAGATTATTTAAAAGATTATCAGTATTTCTTTACTACTATTTTCGAAAAAAAAGAACATATCTTAAAAGAAGAGACAGAAAAAGTATTATCTGCTTACAGTCCTGTTTTCTCATCTAGCGATGCCACCTATTCCTACCTTACCAATGCAGATTTAGAGTTTGAAGATATTCTTGATGAAAATGGGAAAACTTCTCCACTAGATGAAGCACATTACTCTACTTATATTAGGTCAAAAAATAGAAATGTTAGAAAAGAGGCTTTTACTAAATTACATGAAGGATATGGAAAAGTAAAAAATACATTAACTGCAACTTATCGTACTACAGTAGATTATGATTCTATTACTTCAAGACTTAGGAATTATAAAAGTTCTATCGAAATGTATTTAAAACCAAAGTCTATTCCTGTAGAGTTATATGAAAACTTAATCAAAGTAGTACATGAAAACTTAGATACCTTATATCAATATTATGATTTAAAAAAGGAAATCTTAAAGTTAGATGAATTTCATTTATACGATAGTTATATTCCCATCATAGAAAAAAGTAGTAAAGAATATACTTTTGACGAAGCAGAAACAATAGTAAAGAATGCTTTAAGTGTTTATGGAGAAGAATATAGCAAAAAGTTAGAAGAAGCCTTTCAAAATAGATGGATTGATAAGTATCCTAATAAAGGAAAGAAAACAGGTGCTTATTCTAATGGAGGATATCAAACCATTCCTTATATCTTACTAAACTTTACTAATACTTATCATGATGTTAGTACCCTAGCACATGAACTTGGACACTCTATGCATACTTATTATACGAATAAGAATAATTCATTTGTTACAGCCAACTATCCTATTTTTCTAGCAGAGATAGCATCTACCACGAATGAATTGCTTCTTAGTCATTTTATGTATCAAAATACAAACAATAAAGAAGAAAAGTTAAATTTATTAAATGAAAAATTAGAGTTATTTAAAGCAACCATATTTAGACAAACGATGTTTGCAGAATTTGAGTATCTGGCTCATCAATATGTTGATAATAAAAATATATTGACAGCAGAATATTTATGTAATACTTATTATGAATTAAATAAAAAATATTTTGGTAATCATGTAGTAGTGGATGATGTTATTAAGTATGAGTGGTTACGCATTCCACATTTTTATACACCATTTTATGTTTATCAGTATTCTACTAGTCTTGCTATTTCTTGTTATGTTGCTAAAAATATTATTGAAAATAAAGATGGATTTAAAGAAAAATATTTTGAATTTTTATCATCAGGGGGAAGAGATTATCCACTAGAAGTATTAAAAATTATAGATATTGATTTAAAAGATACGAAAGTATTTGAAAGTGCAATGATAGAGTTTAAAGATACGCTAGAAGAATTTAAAAGAGTTTATTATGAAAAATAGGAGGTGAAGAAATGGCGAATAAAAGAGATTATTATGAAGTATTAGGCGTTTCTAAGGGAGCAAGTGATGCTGAGATCAAAAGTGCTTTTAGAAAGCTTGCTAAGAAATATCATCCAGATTTAAATAAAGATGATCCTAGTGCGACTGAGAAGTTTAAAGAGGTTCAAGAGGCTTATGAAGTATTAGGAGATGAAACAAAACGTAGACAATATGATCAATTTGGTCATGCTGGTGTTTCAGGTGCTGGAGCTGGGTTTAATGGCTTTGGTGGAGGATTCTCTGGATTTGAGGGTGCTGAGTTTGACTTTGGTGATATCTTTGACAATATCTTTGGTGGAGGTTTTTCTTCCTTTGGTGGAGGAGCTAGAAGTGCTGGAGGTAGTAGAAAGGCACGTGGTAGTGATCTTCTAATGCGAGTAGATCTTACTTTTGAAGAGGCTGTTTATGGATGTGAGAAAGATTTTGATTTAGATGTCGTTGAGGATTGTGAAGAGTGTGGCGGTCAAGGAGGATTTGACTCTAAGACTTGTGATACTTGTCATGGAAGTGGAACTGTTACTTCTGAACAACATACTATTTTAGGATCATTTTTATCAAAGTCTACTTGTCCTGAATGTAATGGTAGTGGTAAAACATTTAAAAGAACATGTTCTAAATGTCGTGGAAAAGGAAAAGTAAAAACACATAAGACAATTACTGTTACAGTTCCATCTGGTATTGCTACAGGAGATAGACTTCGTGTTTCTGGAAAGGGAAATGCTGGTAGTAATGGAGGACCTAATGGAGATTTATATTTAGAATTTGTAGTAGGAGAACATTCCTATTTTAAGCGTGATGGGGATGATATTTACCTAGAATTACCACTTACCATTACAGAAGCTATTCTTGGGTGTAAAAAAGAAGTGCCAACATTGTATGGAAATATTCAGCTTACTGTTCCTAGTGGTACAATGAGTGGAGAAAAACAACGAATTCGTGGTAAGGGAATTGAGAATAAAGCACATCGTAATAAAGGAAATATGTATGTTGTTATGAAGGTAATTACTCCTCAGAAATTAAATCGTGCTCAGAAGAAATTGATTGAACAGCTCGCTGATACAGATCTAGAAACTAGAGAAATTGAACAATTTAAAAAGTTTACAAAAAAGAATGACGAAGCATAATCATTCTTTTTCTTTTGGTTTTATTTCGACATAGTTTTCTTTCAATGTTCGTTAAAATGATACTCATAAAGGATGTTACTTTATGACAGACCAAAATCTATCATTTCTATTCTTTACTACACTAAATATACAATAAAATGGGAGAAATAGCAATGAAAAGGAAGGATTTTTGAGTTACT
>CAMNSB010000017.1 GCA_946554325.1 uncultured Mycoplasmatota bacterium | reverse complement strand
AACCATTTTATAATGGTTGGAGAGATTTATCTATTTTAAAAGTGTTTAAGTTCCGGTATGATGTGTACTGGAAAAAAAGTAAACTACAAAGAACCCGAAACATTAAAAAGATATATTAATGAAAAAGGAAAAATCGTTCCACGTCGTATCACTGGAAACTGTGCACATCATCAGCGTGTAATTGCTAGAGAAATCAAAAAAGCTCGTGCAATTGCTTTATTGCCATATACAAGATAAGCAGGAATATATCCTGTTTTTTTCTTGCAATGATTAGACAAACTACCTCTTTTATTATATAATAAATCTAGAGTTTATGAGATGAGGAGGCACTATGTTAATTGTTGAAAAAAAGAAAAAATTAAGAAGAGAACTTAGAAAAAGTAGTAATATATATATAATGGCTCACAAAAATCTAGATTTAGATGCAATTGGTAGTTCCATTGGAATGTATCACATATTAACAAAACAGAAGAAAAACTGTTACCTAATTATAGATGAAAAAGATCAAGAACCAGGAGTTGCAAAAGTTCTAAGAGAACTAGAAGGATGCCTAAATATTATAGAAACAAACAAGATAGAAAATAATTTATCAAAAACAGATGGTAATAATCTACTATTAATATTAGATACTGCAAAGACAGATTTAGTTCAAAGCAAAAAAGCTCTAGACTATTTTGAAAGAAAAATTATAATAGATCATCATGAACCAGGAAAGACTTCTATTAAAGATGTAACTTTAGAAATTATAGATGATCATGCCTCATCTACCTGTGAAATGGTGTGTCAGTTAATAGAAGCATATAAAGTAGAAATAGAACCATATTATTGTACTGTAATTTTATCAGGAATTGTACTGGATACCAATAATTATACATTAAAAACAACAAATGACACTTTTTATGCTGCATACTATCTAACCACCCTAGGCGCTAGCGTAAAAAAAGTACAGTACCTATTAAAACAAGATTTAAAAGATTATACAGAACGCCAAAAACTATTAACAGGAATAAAAATGGTAAATAATAACATTGCTGTAACGAAAGGTTCTCCTTATACTATCTATAGACGAGAAGACCTAGCAAAAATGGCTGATACCTTATTATTCTTTGATAATGTAGAAGCATCCTTTGTAATCGGAAAAATAGGACCAAATACAATAGGAATTAGTGGAAGAAGTATGGGCAATATGAATATTCTACCAATCCTTGAAAAGTTAGGTGGAGGAGGAGAAGAATATAATGGTGCTGCTAAGTTTGAACGTATTGCCATTAGCAAAGCCGAAGAGAAATTGATGCAAGCAATAGAAAAAAAGAGGTGAAACAATGCAAGTAATTTTCATAAAAGACCTAAAGAAAAAAGCAAAAAAGGGAGAAATTAAAGAAGTAGCAGACGGATATGCTGAAAATTTTTTAATAAAAAATGGTTATGCCGTAAAATCTAATACAAAAAATTTGAATCAATTAAAATATGAACAACAACGTGATGCCAAAAAACAAGAGCAAGAAAAATTATCTGCCCTTATCCTAAAAGAAAAATTAGAAAAATTAACCCTAGAATTCAAAGTAAAAACAGGAGAAGGAGATAAAGTATTTGGAAGTATTAGCATAAAACAAATAAAAGAAGCTCTCCTAAAAGAAGGAGAAAAAATAGAAAAATCAATGATAGAACTAGATATACCTATTTCTTCCTTAGGATTTCATTATGTAAAAATTAATCTATATCCTAAAGTAGTAGCAAAAGTAAAAGTACACGTAGTAAAGTGAGGTGAAGATAATGGCAGGACATACAATGCCCCATAATATAGAAGCAGAAAAGTCTGTACTAGGTGCCTGCTTTTTATCAAAACATGCATTAGAAAAGTCATGTGAATCTCTTCTAGCAGATGCCTTTTACAATGATGCCAACAGTAAAATATTCTCATGCTTACAAAGATTATTAGAAGAACATACACCAGTAGACCTAACAACAGTAACCACCGAACTAAAAGAAAAAAATATTCTAAAAGAAGTCGGAGGAGTAGAATATTTAACAGAAGTAATAAACTTTGTTCCAACAGCAGCAAATATTGATTACTACATAAAAAAAGTAGAAGAAGCAGCAATCCTTAGAAATCTAATAGAAACCGCAACCGATATAGCAACTACTGGCTATAATCCAGAAGAAAGTGTCAATGAAACCTTAGATACTGCTGAAAAAAAGATTTTAAATATTGTAAAAAACCGAAAATCTAGTGAATTTAGAACCATTCAAGATGTACTTTTAAAAACAAGAAATGACTTAGAGCGACTAGCAGAAACAAAGGGAGAAATCACAGGACTTGCAACTGGTTGGTATGATTTTGATAAATTAACCTCAGGACTACATGAAAATGAGTTTATCATAATAGCTGCACGTCCTGCCATGGGAAAAACTGCCTTTGCACTAAATCTAGCTACGAATATTGCTAGAAACAACGACAAAGCAGTAGCCCTATTCAACCTAGAAATGGGAGCAGAACAATTAGCACTTCGTATTCTCTCATCCCTAGGTCAAGTAGAAGGATATAAACTTCGTACAGGAAAACTAATGAATGATGACTGGAAAAGAGTAAATGAAGCCATTAGTCAGTTATCAGATACCAATATCTTTATCGATGATACTCCAGGAATTACAATCGGAGAAATTAGAGCGAAATGTAGACGCCTTGCTAGTAGTGAAAGAGGACTAGGTATTGTCATCATCGACTACTTGCAGTTAATATCAGGCGGAAGAAATTATGGAAGCAATCGTCAACAAGAAGTATCAGATATTTCAAGAAGCCTAAAAACACTAGCAATGGAACTACATATACCAGTCATTGCTCTAGCACAGTTATCACGTCAAGTAGAAGCTCGTGAAGATAAAAGACCAATTATGAGTGATTTACGTGAATCAGGTTCTATCGAGCAAGATGCCGATATTGTTTCTTTCTTATATAGAGATGATTATTACAATAAAGAAGCACGTAGAGAAGATGATACTAGTATTAGTGAACTAATCATTGGAAAACATCGTAATGGACCAACAGCAACTATTGAATTACTATTTAAGAAAAACACCTCTACATTTGTTAATTTAAAAAGAGAATTTAAAGAAGAAGGATAGGTGATATAGATGAAAAGAAGAAGCCTTTATACTCTTTTAGTAGCCCTATTATTAGTAAATGTCTTTACTGTAGGTTACAAAAAATTAGAACAACAACCTCAAACGGTATATCGTGTATATCTAAAAGGGAAATCTATAGGTCTTATTAAGTCCAAAAAGGATTTAGAAGAATACATTGATAAAGAGCAAGAACATCTAAAAAAGAAGTATCAAGTAAATAAAGTATATATTCCAGATGATTTAGATATTGTAAAAGAAATAACTTACAATAAAAAAATAACCACAACCAAAGCAATCTATGAAAAGATTCAAGATAAATCTCCTTTTACAATAAGCGGATATGCCATTGTAATAAAAGGATTAAAAACTCAAAATAATGAAGGTAAAAAATT
Source organism: uncultured Mycoplasmatota bacterium (assembly GCA_946554325.1). GTDB lineage: Bacteria > Bacillota_I > Bacilli_A > RF39 > UBA660 > MGBC119817. Next base: position 19,542 of record CAMNSB010000017.1, on the reverse strand, counting down.
CACAACGAAAGACCAAACCATTTATGTACTAGACCGAAAAGTGTTTACAACCTCACTAGAAAAAGCAATTAAATCGTTCGTTAAAGAAGAAGATTATGAAAATTTCAAAAATAATAAACAAAAAGAAATAAAAGATGTCGGTAAAATTATCGAAAACATCTATATCGAAAATAAAATTACAATCAAAAAGCAAAATATTCCAGTAACTGCTACTATCTATATGAATGAAGAAGACTTAAGTAAATATTTATTGTTTGGAACTACCAAGGAACAACAAAAATATATCGTAAAAGATGGTGATACAATTCCAGATGTTGCCTTTAATAATAAAATATCAAATGAAGAATTCTTAATTGCCAATCCGCAGTTTAAAGATGAAAGTAGTCTATTATTTCCAGGACAAGAAGTAACAATTGGAATTTTAAAACCTCAGTTTAATTTAATTGAAGAAGATCATATTGTAGAATATCAAGAAAAGAAATACACGACAGAAATTCGTTATGATAATAGTAAAATGGTAGGTCAAGAAGAAAAGATTCAGGAAGGCGTGAATGGTCAAAATAAAGTAACTCAAAAAATAAAGAAACTAAATGGTGACGTGAATAACGTAGTTATAACCAATACAGAAGAAATCAAACCTGTCACAAATGAAATCATTGTCAAAGGTGGAAAGAAAAGTAGTTATAATGCATGGAACGGTGGAGGAAGTGCTCCAGCCAATGTTGGAGAATGGTACTGGCCAACCAGAGTGCCATATTATATAAGTAGTGGCTTCGGTTATCGTTGGGGAAGCTTACATGATGGTGTAGATATCGCTGGATGTGGAGAAGGTTCACCAATTTATGCGGCACAATCAGGAACAGTTGTGAAATCAGGGGTTGGAGTATTCAATGGTGCAGGAGAGGTAATCCTAATTGACCATCATAATGGCTATTACTCAATGTATCCACACTTGTGTAGTGGTTGTCGTTATGTAGGTGTAGGTGCTAATGTTACGAAAGGGCAAGTAATTGGTGGTATGGGTCACACTGGATTTGCAACAGGAACACACTTGCACTTCTCAGTTTGGAGAGGTTATCCTTACCGTGGAGGAGTGGCAATAAACCCACTAACTCTATATTAAAATGAAGATAAAAACATTAGCCAGTGGCTCAAAAGGAAATGCAAGTATTATCCTTTGTGGAAAGACAAAGTTATTAATTGATATAGGCATCAGCTATCTAAATCTAAAAAGGAAATTAGAAGAATTAAAACTTAGTCTAGAAGACTTTGATGCCCTTTTAATAACACATACCCATGCTGACCATATTAAAGGACTTTCTTCTTTGACAAAACATTCTAATATTTGTGTTTACATAAAAGAAGGAATGTATGAAGATTTGAAAGATAAGTTATATAGCGATAATATCTGTTATATGGAAGATGAGTTTATGATTCATGATGTAAGTATTGAATTAATACATACCTCGCATGATGCTCCGTCTTCTGTAGGATACATTATTACATATCAGGATAAAAGCCTAGTATATGTAACAGATACAGGTTATATCAACAGAAGTTATCTAGCAAAAATGAAAGCAAAAGATATTTACTTAATCGAAAGTAATCATGATGAGAAAATGTTAATGGAAGGACCCTATCCTTATTATTTAAAACAACGAGTAATCAGTGATAGAGGGCACTTATCGAATAAAACGACTGCCAAATATTTAGAAAATTTAGTAGGAGAAAATACAAAATATGTTATTTTAGCCCATCTAAGTGAAAAAAATAATACCGAAGATTTAGCGAAAGAAGCAGTATGTAGTAAACTAGAAAATAAAAATATTGAAGTTTTAATAGCAAGACAAGAAGAAGAAAGTCCATTTATTGAGGTATAAGTATGAAAATAATCTGTGTTGGAAAATTAAAAGAAAAATATTGGTGTGATGCAGTAGCCGAATACAAAAAAAGATTAAGTAAGTACACCAATTTAGAATTAATTGAAGTAAAAGATGAGAGCTTTGTAGAAGAGTCTAAAATATTAGAATTAGAAAAGGCAAAAATAGAAAAGTATCTAACAGAAAAGGATTATATTATCACTTTAGAGATTGAAGGAAGAGAACAAACTAGTAAAGAGTTTTCGAAAAAAATAGAAGATATCTTAATAGAAAATAGTAATATCGTCTTTATTATTGGAGGAAGCCTAGGCTTAAGTGAAAAAATAAAGAAACGAGCAAATCTTCACTTGTCTTTTTCAAAAATGACTTTTCCTCATCAACTATTTCGAGTACTGCTTCTAGAACAAATATATAGGTCATACAAAATTATGAATAATGAACGATATCATAAATAGGGGGAAAGAATATGGGATTATTGAGTATAGTAAATGAACTTGTGGTAGATGAGGTAGAAAAATCAGTAGAGTTCTACCAAAAAATATTCTCCTTTTCTGTAGAACTTACAGATGGAAACCCAATTAGTTGGGCTCAATTAAAAAAAGATAATATGCAAATAATGTTAGAAGAGTATAAAACAGTAAAAGAAGAAATCAAAGGCTTTCCTAAAAAAACAAGGACTAGTAATCTTTTGAAATTTAAATACGACAATTTAGATGAATTAAAAGCAGTATATAGTAAATGTAGAGAAAATTCATATGAAATTTTTATAGAATATACCAAAACAGAGTATGACAAAATAGAGTTTGGAGTGCTAGATTTAGATAAAAATATGATAATTGTATCTTGTCCTGCAACATATAAGGAAGTGAAAAAATGATAGGAAACACTTGGGATGAAATTTTAAAAGAAGAATTTGAAAAAGAATATTTTAGAAATTTAATTAAATTTGTAGAAGAAGAATATCAAAAGAAAACAATATTTCCACCCCAAAATGAAATCTTCAATGCCTTTCGCTATACGCCATATGATAAGGTTAAAGTGGTCATATTAGGACAAGACCCTTATCATGGAGAACGCCAGGCACAAGGATTATCATTCTCTGTTCGGAATGAAGTAGGGCGACCACCATCCCTTCAAAATATTTTTAAAGAAATAGAAAGTGATTTAGGAATTAAAATATCAAAAAATAATTCCCTAATACCATGGGCAAAAGAAGGCATTCTTCTTTTAAATGCTGTACTTACCGTAGAAAAAGATAAAGCGGCCTCTCATAAAGACCAAGGGTGGGAGATCTTTACAGATGCTGTAATCCAAAAAATTAATGAAAAGGATACTCCAGTTGTATTTATACTTTGGGGTGCTTATGCTAGAAGTAAAAAACCATTAATTACCAATCCACTCCACTATGTAATTGAGTCTCCACACCCTTCCCCATTTTCTGCATATAATGGTTTCTTTGGTAGTCGCCCATTCTCAAAAACCAATGACTTTCTAGAAAAAAACAATCTAAAACCTATCAATTGGCAAATATAAAAGAAGAAATAATAAAACAGTAAAATAAAATACTGTTTTTCTTTTAAATTAATGTTATAATCGTAATATAAAATAAAGGGAGAGACTTATGAAACAAAAAAGAAAACCAAAGAAAATAGTGAAAAGAATCCTCTTAGTAGTAGGAATTATCATAATAATACTAGCAAGTATTCTAACAATTGCAGTAATCAAACAATTACAACAAGAAGAAATATTAAAACAAGAAATAATAAACTATTCTAATAAAGATCTAGCAACTGATAACTTTCAAGTAGAAACTAAATCAAAAGGAGATTGTGCCTATATTGAAGAAGCAGTAAAGAAATACTATAAAGAGTTATCCGATAATGTAAAAGAGATAAATTCCTATTTAACGAAAGATGAGTTTACGAAAATTTTATCAGCAGAAAACCTAGAAAAAGATCATCCTGATTTCACATTAAGTCATTCTACAATCAAAAATGTAAAAGAAAAGATGAAAAAACTACTTGGAAATATTGAACAGTTATGTGATGAAAAAACAATAAAAGGACTAATAGATAAAGAAAAGTTAGATGATAAAGAATACTATTATAATCTATATCTAGAATTAATGTATACCAAAAAAGATATCAAAGAATTGCAAAAAGTAAAAGAAAAAATGAAAGATTTATCTATCATATTAAATGAATTCTTAGATAAAGTAGATGAGATGTTAACCTACTTACAAATTAATAATAGCCAAGTGGAATATAAAAATAATCAAGTGTTCTTTAAAACGGATTCTACTCTCGCTGGATATAAAAAACTGCTAACAGAACTTCAAACAATAGCTAATAAATTTGTAACAATAGATTCAAATACGAATAATGACAAAGGAAGTCAAATATAAAACGCAAGTTTCTTAATAGAAATTTGCGTTTTTATAAACCATTATTTTTTTAGTATTTCAAAAATCTCTTTTTTCTCCGTAGAATATAATTCCTTTTTCTTTAAATGTAAAAAAACACGAATGATAGAAGAAGGGAAAGAAGAAATTAAATGATTAAATTCAACGGTATTATCATTATAGTATTTAATGGAAGCAACTAAGTCTTCTTCATTATCCTCAAGATTCTCCATGTGACCAACAAAATCATCATTTTTTAATAACTTTTCATAATCTCCTATTACTTTCATAATTTCAACATGACTATTCCTTAAAAACTCATTCACCTCGAAATGATTCTTCTCCTTCTCACGAATAATAGAAAAATCATCTAAAAACTCTTTTTCTTTCGTATTATTTTGAATAATAGGAATAATAGTAGAAATACATTCTATCTTTTTCTGTAATAAAATATCAATATTATTCTCAGCCTCGTTAATACGAATAATCAAATACTGAAATTTATGATAATAAATAACCATTATAATACTAGTAATAACAATAAAAAAACTTATGATAGCAATAATAATATAAAGCATGAAACCACCTCTTTAGTATAGAAGTATTATACCAAAAGAAAAAGAATGAGACAACCATTCTTCCCTAATTATGTTTAATTTGCTCTGGAAAGATAACGTAATCTAAATATACTAGCCATAAAATAACATAACTGCCATTATCTAATTCTAAAACAGCATAATCCCGTCCAGAGTCACGAATGAAACCTTTAAAAACACGATCTCTCCATTCTACAGAATCAGAATAAGACATATAAAACTCTGCATACTTACCAACATTAATTTTTAGTAAGCTTTCAGCATATTCCTCAGGAGATAAGTTAATAGTATTGCCATTAGAAGAATTTGGCATGTTTTGATATGGTGGCATAGTACCAGTATAATTAGGTAACGTTGTATTTGGATAATTAGGATTCATAACATTCCCTCTTTCTTACAATTAACTTTATGCAGAAAAGAAAGAAATATTGCTAAAAATTAGCTCTTTTTACTGTTTTCTAACTTTTCATCAAAAACAGTATCAGCAAGAGTAGGTTCTGTCCCTTTTATAAAATACATCAATTTCTTTTTAGAACTATTATCAGTCGCAGGCTTTCCAGAAATAGGGTCTACTAAAACACTAGAAACATTATCAGGAACCTGATACCATTCATCATTTTTCCCTTCATTAAAAAACTCCATATTTTTATACCAAATATTCTGGGCATATTTATATTCCTTAGAAGAAAGAGTCTTATTATCATCATACCCAACCCAAACAGCAGTGACAACATTTTTATTATAACCAATATACCAGTTATCAGATTCAGTAGTGCCAGATTTTAAAGCATATTTATGAGTAAGCTTAGGTGCAAGTGAAACAGCAGTAGGATAATTATAATCTACATAGTCAGTATCATAAGTAGCAGTTAACAAATTATTAAGAATAAAGGTTAAACTCTTATCTAAAACTCGCTTTTTAGAACTATTTGCCTGATATAAAACCTTTCCATCATGATCCTCTACCCTTTCAATAAAATGTGGCTTAATAAGGTACCCTTCATTAGCAAAAGCACTATAACCACCAGCCATTTCAATAATATTAATCTCCTTTGTCCCAAGGGGAAGAGAAGCTACACTATCTAGTTTTGCAGTAATTCCAACTCGCTTTGCTACATCAATTAAAGCATCACTCCCCAAAAACATATGAGTCTTAACAGCATAAATATTGTCAGAATAAGCAATTGCAGTAGCCATAGAAATAGCTTTTCCTCCATATAAATCATTATAATTTTTAGGAGAATAAGTAGAATTATTAGCAAAAGTAAAAGTAGTTTTCTCACTAGTAAAAGCAGAACTAGAAGTAAATCCATTTTCAAGTGCCGCATAATAAAGGTAAGGTTTCATAGTAGAACCAACCTGTCTTATAGCATCCGTTGCCCGATTATATTGTGACTTTTGATAATCTCTTCCTCCCACAATAGCCATAATCTTTCCGTTATTAGGATTCATCATAACAGTAGAAACCTGTAATTTCGATTCACCTGGAAACTCCTCTTGAATAGACTTTTCTAGATTTCTTTGTACATCCATATTAAGATTCGTATAAATTTTAAGCCCCTTTGTCTTAGAGTAAGAATTAGGAATCGAAGAAATTTCTTCTAATTCCTTTAATACAGCATCCTGATAATACCTAACAGTATTTAAATTAGATTGCCCCTTATCCCCCACTAAATTCAACTCTTCCTGATAAGCATCATTTTTCTCTTGCTCTGTAATCACTCCGTTTTTAACCATTAAATCCAAAATAATTTTCTGCCTTTTTTTAGCAGCATCCAAATCAACTAACGGAGAATAATTAGAAGGGGACTTAGGAATCCCTGTTAAAATAGAAGCCTCAGCCAAATCTAAATCCTTAGCACTTTTATTAAAGTAAAATCTAGCAGCATTTTCTATTCCATACATCCCATGCCCATAATTAATCGTGTTTAAGTAACCCTCAAGTATAGTATCTTTATCATAATGAGCCTCAATTTTAATAGTATACCACATCTCTTCAATCTTTCTCTTCCACGTTTTATCAAAATCTAAAAACAAGTTTTTTGCATACTGTTGCGTAATAGTAGAAGCTCCTTGTTCTACAGAATTAGATGTAATATTAATATATGTTGCCTTTAAAATACGTAAAAGATCAAAACCCTTATGCTTATAAAAATATTTATCCTCAGCAGCAATCGTTGCATGAATTAAATTAGGAGAAATATCCTTTAGTTCTATCCACTTTTTAGAACCACTCCCTTGGAAAAACATTTCTCCACTATCATCAAAAATAGCAAGACTATTCGCCCCATTAATTTCAAGCTTAGGACAAATTCGTGCATAAGTGTAAGCACCAATTACCAAAAAAAATGCCAAAATACCACTAAAAAATGTGAATTTGATAAATCTTTTCAAATATTTTTTCATAAACTCCACCTTCTAAAGTTAGTATGAAAAAATAATTTTTAAATATGTATGAATTTTACATAAGTTATGTTATAATGTGGTGTAGAATTTTATTTGTGGGGTATTTTATGAAAAAAAAGAAAGCAAAATTTCTACTAAAATCAAAAGAATTAGAACAAAAAGAAGACATTTTAATAGAAAAACAAGAACAAATTATCTATTTTAGTTTAAAAGATAATAGTAAAAATCGCCTTTCAATACAAGATAAAATACTAACAAGAGAAACAGAAGAAATCTTATTAGAACTAGATTTTAAAAATTCAAAAAATAGTCTCATTTATTTAAAAAAAGAACATCTAGAGTATAGACTAGATATAAAAGTAGTAGAGTATGAAATAAAAATGCCACAAATAAAAATAAGATATATCTTAAATAATGAAGAATACTTATTTGAAATAATAATAGAGGGTGAATAAGTTGAAAGTATTTATAGTAAGGCATGGAGAAGTTTTACATAATAGATTAAAAAAATACAGTACAGAAGATGAAGATTTAACACCACTTGGAATAACACAAGCAGAAGAGTTAAAAAATAAAATAAAAAATATTCATTTTGATATGGTAATTTCTTCACCCTTATTAAGGGCAACCCATACAGAATATATTCTTACAAATTATGATGATAAAATAATTACGGATGAGCGCTTAAGAGAGCGAAGCTGTGGTACGCTAAGTGGAAGTGACTTAGAAGTAACCAATCGAGAAGAATACTGGAATTATTATAGCGATATTGAGTATGGAATCAGTGAGAATATAAAAGATTTTTTCCAAAGAATTTTTGAATTTTTAGATGAGCTAAAAACAAAAAATTACCAAACAGTTTTAATTGTCGCACATAGTGGAGTATCAAAAGCATTTAGTGCCTATTTTGAAGGAATGAAAGATGGGAAATTTTTAAATAGAGGTTTAAAAAACTGTGAAATAAAAGAATATGAATTAAACGAAAAAGGATAGTGATAAAGATGAGTATAATAAAAGAGCTAGAAAAAGAAGTAGAACAAAAAATCAGTAAAGCAGGCTACAAAGCCGAAAAATTTACTTTTGTTCCCTCATCACGCCCTGACCTTGGAGATTATCAAATTAATGACGCGATGTCCCTTGCTAAAAAATATGAAGAAAATCCACGTAGCATCGCTGAGAAGATTGTAAAAGAATTAGAAAAAGATACACATCTTACTAATATAAATATTGCAGGTCCAGGTTTTATTAATATAACACTATCAGATGATTTTTTAATTAGTAGTATGAATAAAATCTTAGAAGATATCAATAATAATATTGATCATGTAAGTCCTAAAAAAATCATGATGGACTATGGTGGTGCCAATATTGCAAAAACTCTGCATGTAGGACACTTGCGTTCTGCAAACATTGGGGAAGCAGTAAAAAGACTAGCCAGATTACTAGGACACGAAGTAATAAGTGATGTTCACTTCGGTGATATCGGAAGACAATCAGGAATGGTCATATCAGAACTAAAAGAAAAATATCCACATCTTCCTTATTTTGATCCTACCTATAATGGCAACTATGAAGAGATTGATTTTGATATCACCCCAGAAGAACTAGGAGAAATTTATCCTGCCTCAAGTATCAAAGCAAAAGAAAATGAAGCCAAAATGGAAGAAGTAGTAGAAATTACAAAAGAGTTAGAGGAAGGTAATAAAGCCTATGTTGCCCTATGGAACAAAATAAAAGAAGTATCAATTAAAGATATTAGTGCAGTATATAAAAGATTAAATACAGAATTCGACCTATTAGAAGGGGAAAGTGATTGTTATCCATATATCAAAGAAACAATGGATAAGATAGAAGCAAGTGGACTCTTAGAAGAAAGCGAAGGAGCCAAAATTATCGATGTAAAAAAAGAGACAGATGACAGTCCAATGCCACCCCTAGTTGTAATAAAATCCAATGGAGGAACCCTTTACGCAACAAGAGATTTAGCAACCATTCATTCTCGAATGAAAAGGTTTGATCCTAATGAAATTTGGTACTTTGCAGATAATCGTCAAGCGCTATATTTTGAACAAGTTTTTAGAACCTCTCACCTAACAAAATTAATAAAAGAAGATACGCACTTAGAGTTTTGTGGTTTTGGAACGATGACGGATTCTTCAGGTCGTCCCTTTAAAACAAGAGATGGAGGAGTCATGAATCTAAAAGATTTAATAGAAAGCATCAAAGAAGAAACTCTAAAAAGAATTAATATAGATATGGTGGAAGAAACAAAGAGAGAAGAAACGGCAGAAATGATAGCCATATCCGCCCTAAAATATGCAGACTTTCTACCATTTCGGACAAAAGACTATGTCTTCGACCCAGTAAAGTTTACAGATTTAGAAGGAAAAACAGGACCTTATCTTTTATATTCTACAGTCAGAATGAAGTCCCTAATTGAAAAAGTAGAAAAAGAAGGAATAAAAGAAGTATCTTTCCATAAATTAAAAGGAACAAACGATAGACTACTTGCATTAACTATATTGAAAATGCCAATGGTACTAAAAAAATCATTAGAAGTAAAATCACTAAATGAAATTGCAGAATATCTATATAAATTAACAAGTATCTATAATAGCTTCTATGCAGAAAACAAAGTACTAACAGAAGAAGATGAGAGTCTAAAAAGTACATGGACTGCACTTACAAAATTAACATTTAATATAAATTCTCTACTTCTAAAAACACTTGGAATAAAAGTACCAGAAAAAATGTAAAAAGACTTGCAATTACCCATAAGAAATGATATAAGTTTACTTGGGAATTCGGTTTAGGAGGAAATTATGAGTATTAAAAAAATGACAAAAGAAGAGTTAGAGTTATTATCCAATAAAGATATAACAAACTTACTATTAGAAGAAAGTAAAAAGCCATTGAATACAAAAGAATTATTCAAAACCATAATTGATTTATTAGAATTACCAGCAAAAACATTTGAAAATAAAATAGGGGATTATTATACATCTCTAACGACAGATAAAAGATTTATTCTTCTAGAAGATGGCACTTGGGATTTAAAAAGCCGCCATACCTCTGACAAAGTAGTAAAAATTATGGATGAGGATGATGAAATAGAAGAAGATATTGTAAAAGAAGAGGAACCAGAAGAAGAAATAGAAGAAGATAATTATGATGATACAGATGAGGACTATGATGATAATACCGAAGAAGATTTAAAAGATTTGGTAGTTCTTGATGAAGATGAACTAGAATTAGAAGGATAATTCTAGTTTTTGTTTATAATCCATGATATAATACGTATGAATTAATAAGGAAAAAGGTGATTTTATGATTGAGAGATTAGAAGCAATTGAGAAAAGATATCAAGAAATTGAGACAGAATTAACTAAACCAGAAGTACTATCTAATATCAATAAGACAAAAGACTTATCCAAAGAAATGAGAGATTTAGAAGAGACTGTAACTGTCTACCAAGAGTATAAAAAAATATTATCAGCAATAGAGGAAACAAAAGAGATGCAAAAAGACCCAGATCTTGGAGAAATGGCAAGAGAAGAGCTACCAGGTTTAGAGGAAAAAAAGACAGCACTAGAATCTAGTCTAGAAATATTACTAATCCCAAAAGACCCCAATGATTCTAAAAATGTAATAGTTGAAATCCGTGGTGCAGCAGGAGGAGATGAGGCGAACATCTTTGCTGGAGATTTATATAGAATGTATACTCGTTATGCTGAAAAACAAGGTTTTAAATGTGATGTATATAATGCAATTGATGGAGAAGCAGGGGGCTTTAGTCAAATAGAGTTTATGATTAAAGGAAATGGTGCTTACTCAAAATTTAAGTATGAAAGTGGGTCTCATAGAGTTCAGCGTGTTCCAGTAACAGAGTCGAATGGAAGACTACAAACTTCAACAGCAACAGTTCTAGTAATGCCAGAAGCAGAAGAGGTGGATATTGAAATTAAACAAAGTGATCTAAGAATCGATATTTACCGTTCTAGTGGTTGTGGTGGTCAAGGCGTAAACACGACAGATTCAGCTGTTAGAATCACTCATTTACCAACCAATACTGTAGTAACTTGCCAAAATGAGCGAAGCCAGATTCAAAATAAAGAACAAGCAATGAAAGTGCTTAAAAGTCGCCTTTATGAAATGAAACAACAAGAAATGGAAGAAAAAGAGGGTAATGTACGCCGTAGCAAAATTGGTTCAGGAGATAGAGCAGAGAAAATTAGAACTTATAACTATCCACAAAATCGTGTAACAGATCATAGAATTGGTTTTACTACCAAAAACTTAGACCGCGTAATGGATGGAGACTTAGAGGATATCATTAATGCCCTAATTACGGAAGACCAAAAAAGACGTCTTGCAGGAGAAGAGGAGGAATAAAATATGAGTGATTGTCACAATAAGAAAAAATGTCAACAATATTTAAATGGAGAATTAGAATTATCAATTGAACCACCAATAACTAAGAAACCAGAATGTAATGAGATAGGATGTCCTATATTTTTAGAACTAGAAACACAAAGATATCAAGAATTTCTAGAATCTCCATTATGTAAAGAAATAAATACCGCTTTAAACAAACGTGCAAAACAAGAAGCAGAAATCGTAAATAAAGTATTAACAAAGGAATTTTTGACAGGAAAATGACAGTAGAGGAATTATTAGTATATGGAAAATCTCATTGCCACTCAGATTTAGCCAAACTACTTCTTGCTGATATCGTCAGTAAAAATCCATTAGAATTACTGAACTATCTAGATTCAGAAGTAGAAGATACTTTATACGAAAGATATAAAAAGGCAGTCCTTGCCGTAGAAAATGGGACTCCCCTGCAATATGCTCTAGGTAAAGTTAATTTCTATGGAAATGAATTTTTTATAGATGAAAGAGTTTTAATCCCACGATTTGAAACGGAAGAGCTTGTTGAAAATACAATAAATTATATAAATGAGTATTTTACTTCTCCTGTGGATATAATTGATTTAGGGTGTGGTAGTGGAGTAATTGGACTGACCCTTGAAAAAAAAGTTTCCACAAAATCTGTGGATTTAATCGATATTAGCGACGATGCCCTAGAAGTTGCCAACAAAAACTGTGGAAAACTAAATTCAAGTGCAAATTTAATCAAAAGTGATATGTTTTCGAGTGTGGAAAAAAAATATGATGTCATTATTAGCAATCCTCCTTATATTAAGGAAAAGGAAGAAATCGAAGAGATTGTCAAAAATAATGAACCACATCTTGCCTTATATGCAGGGCCCGATGGCTTAGATTGTTACCGAAAGATATTAAGTACCATAAAATCACATATGAAAGAAAGATGCCTTGTCGCTTTTGAAATAGGCTATCTTCAAAAGGAAAAAATATGTGCTTTGATAGAAGAGTACTTAGAAGAAGTAACAATCATTTGCAAAAAAGATCTATCAGAAAAAGATAGAATGATATTTATTCTAAAAAATATATAAAATTACCAGTAAAAATAAATATAAACACTATAATATATAAAACGATAAATAAATATAGAGATTTATATGAAAAAAGAACTTTTGAATTAAAAGTAAAAGATAATCTAATTAGTATTATGAAAGTAGGAGAAGTAGATTATATTTCTCTAACTGATTTAGCAATATATAAAAGTCATAAAGTCCAGGAGATGTAATAATTAAATGGATGAGTAATAAGAATTCTTTTGATTTTTATTTTTTGTGGGAAGAACTATTCAATCAAGATTTTAAACTCGCGGAATCTCGCGAGTTTAAAATAAATGCTGCGAATCAATCATTTACAATGAGCCATCTCGCTGGATAAAATTAGCAAATACGAAAGGAATGATAAGCAAAAGAGAAAAGTATGAAGGAGGTACTTATGCACATCCTGATATTGCTTTAGAGTTTGCATCTTGGATAGATACAAGCTTTAAATTATATTTAATTAAAGAGTTCGAAAGACTAAAAGAAATAGAATCATATCAAGAAGATATAGAATGGAATATTAGAAGAAGTTTATCGAAAACTAATTATCTAATTCATACAGATTCTATCAAAGAGAAAATATATCCTACACTAACAAATGAACAAAAAAAATTTTGCTATAGCGATGAAGCAGATGTATTAAATGTTGCATTATTTGGTCTTACAGCAAAAGAATGGAAAACAAAACATCCAGATATCAAAGGAAATATGAGAGATTACGCCAATATTTTACAATTAGTAGTTTTAAGTAATTTAGAAGTAATTAATGCAGAAATGATTCTTCAGGAAATAAAGCAACAAGAAAGACTAGATATTTTGAATAAAACAGCAATAAGACAATTAGAAATATTATGGAACGATAATAATATAACAAGAAAGGAAAGAAGAAAAATGAAAGAGACTTATGAGTTTCTAAAAGTGAAAACACAAGTAAATTATGTTGCGACAATAAATAAAGATAGACCAAGCTGCAGGCCTTTTGGAGACCCAGTTTTATTTGATAATAAAATTTATATTCTTACAAATAAACAAAAAAATGTATCAAAGCAAATTGCAGAGAATAATCACGTATGTATTGTTGCTTATGATGAAAGTAAGTGGATTAGAATTGACTGTGAATTAGTAGATGATAGTGATAATATAGAAGCGAAAAAAGCGATAATTAAGGAGTTCGATTGGGCTATTGATGCAGGATATACGCTAGACAATCCAGATTTTCAAGCTTTATATATAAGTAATGCTACATCAACCATTTTAGATGCAGATGGAAACGAATTAGAAAAGTTTCAATTTTGACATAGAGAGAAAAGTGTGGTACAATACAGCACAATTAAGGGGGAGATAAGATGACTTATCAATTAAATTCCGTTGCACTTCATATTACTGATGAGTGTTCTGGGCATTGCCCAATGTGCTACTATGCTAAGAAAAACAAAGTAAAGAATGAAGGAGAGCTTGAGACTCTAAAAGCAATCGCTGATGAACTAAAGAAATCTGGTGTAAAAGAAGTAAATTTAGTCGGAGGTGACCCTGCAGAGCATAGTCGCATTCAAGAGCTAGTAGAGTATTTATATGAATTAGGACTAGATACATCAATACTTTCTAATACACATAAGTATAAAAATTCTAGTGTAGAAAGAGTTAGTCCATATGTATCTTCATTAGAGGGAACTTTTCATGCATCAACAGCAGAAGAACATAATAGATTTAATGCCTCCCCTAACTCTTATCAAGAAATGGTTTCAAATTTGAAAAAGTATGAAAAAATAAGAACAGAAGACCAAAAACTAGGTGCAGTTTTAAATGTAATGAATCATAATTACAATATGCTATATAAAACAATAGAAAGCTTGTTAGAACAAGGCCTAAATCTTGATTATGTTTTAATACAAAGAATAGGTTTATATGGAAGAGCAGAAGATAAAAATAATTATTACGTAATACAAGAAAAACTGGCAACAGCATTTGAACAAATTGATAAAATAAATAAAGAGTTAGGAGTAGAATCTGCTATGGTAGACGCATTTCCACTTTGCTTGATTCCAGAAGAATACCATAAATATTTAGAAAAATGTGACTGGGGATATCATACAGCCTCTCTTGATATGAATGGAAATATCACAAGATGTGCAGTGGCAGACCATTGTGGAGAAAATTTATTAGGAAATGTCTTGGAAACACCTATAACCAAAATATGGGAAACTTCTAAAACATTAATTAAATTTAGAAGTAAAGAATATTTAGAGGATGATTGTAGAGAATGTGACATATTAGAAAAGTGTGGCGGAGGATGTCCTACAAGTGCTGGTAATAATAAACTATCAAGTGATGTACTTGTGAAAGTGAAAAAATAGAACTATCTAGTGAATAGCATCTAAACTGTTATTCACTTTTTCTGTGGAAAAAATTAAAAAGATGTATAAAATTATTTTCTATCACTCATTATGAAAGTGAAGGGTGATAAAATGAAGAAAACGATGATATTAATTATTTTGGCAACCATAATGTTAGGGGTATTAAATTCTCAAGAAGAAGTGGTGTTAATTCCAAAAGATGCAATAAGGTTTCGTGTGATCGCTGCTAGTGATAAAGAAAAAGATCAAGTATTAAAAAAGAAAGTAGCCAGTAGCTTACAACAAGAACTAAAAGAAACAATGCTAACAGCAACTACCCTAAAAGATTCTAGAGATAAATTACAAAATAAAGTACCACAATTTAAAGAAAATATTGAAAGAACACTATCGCAAAGCAAAAGTGATACTACCTATGATATTGATTACGGTACTCATTACTTTCCAGAGAAAAAATATAAAGGAGTAGTCTATGAAGAAGGAATGTATGAATCCCTCGTAGTAACACTAGGAAATGGCAAAGGCAAAAACTTCTGGTGTGTCTTATTTCCTCCACTTTGTCTTTTAGAAGCAGAAGAGAAAAAAGAAACAGAAGAAGTAGAATATAAATCATTTGTAAAAGAGATGATAGATAAGTATTTTCATTAGGTCTATGTAATAAAATATATAAGGTGATACTGTGGAAAAAATTATTTTATATATTTTTATGGCAATAGGACTTAGTGTAGATGCTTTTTCTTTAGCAGTCATTTATGGAATGAACAAAATTGGAAAGAAAAAAACAATCGTTTTAAGTATATTAGTTGGACTTTTTCATTTTTTTATGCCATATATTGGTAGTCTAATTGGTCTTAATTTATTAACAGTTTTTGTGGATAAAGCAAATTTTATTGCTGGAAGCGTATTTTTAATTATTGCTCTAGAAATGCTTTCTTCTTTAAAAGAAGAAGAAAAAATAATGTCCCTAAGCAAATTTTACCATCTTCTCTTTTTTGCTTTTACTGTGAGTCTTGATAGTTTTTCAGTAGGAATTGCCTTAAGTCTAAAACATGAAAGCATCATTTTAGCAGGTTTCATTTTTAGTATAATTAGTGCTATATTTACCTATTTAGGTCTAAAACTTGGACGCCTTGTTAGTAAAAAATATAGTAATAAAGCAACGATTATTGGAGCATGGATTTTAATTATTTTATCACTAAAATACTTTATGGCTACATAAATTATTAAAATATGAAAATACTAATACTGGTGATGTAAGTTGAAAGAATATGCATTTTCCTATCTATTAGGAAGAAAATATTATAATGCAGTTTTAAAGAATAAGACTTCTTACCAGAAGAGTGTGGATATAGAAAAATAAATATCCACATTTTTTGTGGAAAAAATTTTTGCATATTGAAATTCTTTGATTTTCTTGACAACCTATCTTAATTTGTCTATATTAATATTAAAGGTGATAAAGATATGTTAGTAAATACAAAAGATATGTTACAGGATGCAAAAAGAAATCATTATGCAATTCCTCATTTTAATATAAATAACCTAGAATGGACGAAATATATTTTAGAAAAAAGTGAAGATTTAAAAATTCCAGTAATACTTGGAGTAAGTGAAGGAGCAATTAAGTATATTGGTGGTTATCATACAGTAGTTGCTATTGTAAAAGGCTTAATAGAAGACCTGGAAATTACAGTGCCCGTAGCAATTCACCTAGATCATGGTTCTAGTGTTACATCATGTAAAAATGCAATAGATGCAGGCTTTACCTCAGTAATGATAGATGCTTCTAAATACCCATTAGACGAAAATATCAATATAACAAGAGATGTAGTAGACTATGCAAAAGGAAAAAATGTAAGTGTAGAAGCAGAAGTAGGCCATATTGGTGGAAGTGAAGATAATATTACAGGTACTTCCTTAAATGCCACTCTAGAAGACTGTATGACACTTTATAATAGTACAGGAATAGATTCGATTGCACCAGCTTTGGGAAGTGTACATGGCTTTTATCAAGGAGAGCCAAATCTAGATTTTGAAACTATGAAAAAAATAAATGAGAGTCTACCAATTCCTTTAGTATTACATGGGGGAACAGGAATTCCCGATTATGACATTGAAAAAGCAATCGAGTGTGGAATTGCAAAAATTAATATTAATACAGATTTACAGGCTGTTTGGTCTAAAGCTGTAAGGACATATTTAAAAGAAGATGAAAAAGTATATGATCCACGAAAAGTAATTGGCAGTGGAGAAAAAGCAATAAAGACAAGAATTGAAGAAATTGTAACGTTATTCAAAACAAAAAGGGGTTAATAGGAAACAAAATAGAACTTTCTAATAAAATATAATGACAATAGTGGAGGATAAATTATGAAAGTATTAGAAATTATGGGAGAACAAGAACTTACTGGTTCCCTTCGAGTAAGCGGTGCCAAAAATAGTGCCGTTGCCTTAATCCCTGCCGCCCTTTTAGCAGATGATGATGTCACAATTTGTAATGTTCCTGATATTACAGATATTGATTCCTTAACGGAAATTTTAGAGTCCCTTGGAGCAAAAGTAAAAAGAGCAAGTGAAAGTATTATTGTGGACCCAAAACCAATTAGTAATAAAGAAATTCCAGAATCCCTTGCGAAGAAACTAAGAGCATCATACTACTTTATGGGAGCATTACTTGGAAAATATAAAAAAGTAACCATGTATTTTCCAGGAGGATGCTCGATTGGTGAACGCCCCATTGACTTACATTTAAAGGGATTTGAAGCCCTAGGAGCACATGTTACAAATGATAAAAATAAATACACAGTAGAAGCAGAAAAGCTAATAGGAACTAACATTTATTTAGATATTGCAAGTGTAGGTGCCACAATTAATATCATGTTGGCAGCAGTAAAAGCAGAAGGAGTAACAGAAATCGATAATGCTGCCAAAGAACCAGAAATCGTAAATGTTGCCACATTATTAAATAATATGGGTGCAAAAATAACAGGAGCTGGAACATCTACGATTAAAATAACAGGAGTAGAAGAATTACATGGCTGTTTCCATGAAGTAATACCAGATAGAATAGAAGCTGGAACCTATCTAATTATTGGGGCATTATGTGGAAAAAATTTAAAAATCGATAATATAATTCCAGAACACTTAGATTCCCTTATTTCAAAATTGCAAGAGATAGGTGCAGATTTAGATGTAGGAGTAGACTATATTATTGTAAACAAAGAAGAAAGTTACAAACCAACGAATATCAAAACACTAGTTTATCCAGGTTTTCCAACAGATCTGCAACAACCATTTACTGTGCTTTTAACCCAATGTAGTGGAAAAAGTAAAGTAACAGAAACGATTTGGGAAAACAGATTCATGCATTTACCATATCTACAAGCAATGGGAGCAGAAATTTCTCTAAAAGGACAAAGTGCAACAATTCTAGGACCAATAGAACTAATTGGTACTAGAGTAAAAGCAACAGATCTAAGAGCAGGAGCAGCTATGGTAGCAGCAGGACTAATTGCCAGTGGCAAAACAACCATTACCAATGTAGAACATATCTTACGTGGCTATGAACAAATCGTAGAAAAGTTAAGTAGCGTCGGTGCTAAAATAGAGAGTAAAGAAATATAATTCTATATACTCTCTTTTTTTGGAGGATGCTATGAAACATATAAAATTAATTTTTACAATCCTTACAGTAGTTATTATTTATTTAATATATATTCTAACTCCAACTAATCATATTACATATTTAGCATTAGGAGATTCCTTTGCCCTAGGAGAAAATCCCTACGGTGAAATATCCTATGGATATAGTGATTATTTAGCAAATTACTTAGATAAAAACTATAAATTGGAATTATACACCAAGAAATTTGCAAGTATTGATGCAAGAATCAAAGATATATATCAAGATATTCTATTAAATAAAAAAGTGTATATCAACGAAAGAACGATTGGCTTAAAAAGTAGTCTCCGCGAAGCAGATATTATAACACTATCAATAGGAGCAAATGACCTAATTAGTCAAGTAAATAAGTACAATGAAATACTTCTTGAAAAAAAAGAAAGAGAAATTTTGACATCAATTGCCGAAAGCTTAGAAGAATTATTAGAAGAATTGAAAAAGTATAATAAAAAAATAATAGTAATCGGATACTATAATCTATACCCAAAAGAAGAAAAATATCGTCTTTTATTTGAAAAACTAGATATCAAATATCAAAAAGTATGTACTAAAAAAGAAATAACCTACATAAGCCTTTATCAAGATTTTCAAACAGAAAAATATTTACCAAATCCCCTAGATATCCATCCATCTATCGAAGGATATGACTATATCTACAAAAAAATATTAGCTAATATAGAATATTAATTAGCAAAATTTCAAGTAGAAAGTGGAATTTTTGATAAAAAAGTGTAAAGTAATGC